>JAWSUQ010000363.1:0-3227 GCA_033549265.1 Bacillota bacterium | reverse complement strand
CTGCAGTTTCTGGATCCCAAGGGATTTTAGTTTCTGGATACGTAGGGAAGTTTTCCTATCACAGGCCAAATCGCAAAGGGCAGATTTTCTTCGTCAATAATCGCTACGTGAAAAGCAGTCAAATTTCTGAGGGGCTAGAGTCAGCCTTTAACACCTTGCTGCCTATAAATAGATTCCCATTTGCTATTATTAAGGTCCAGCTGGACCCCGCAGAAATTGATATCAACATTCATCCTACCAAGCTGGAAGTTAAATTTAGCAGTCCAGAAGCTATTAAGCATATAGTAAAAGATTCGATATTAAAAACTATTCATAGTTCAGGGAGAGATAAGCTAATTTCTTTTTCAGAAACTAATCATACCCATAAGAACCCGACTAATAATTCTTTGCAGGCTAATTCCCTCATTAGACCAGAGTTAAACCAAAATAGCACAGTAGCTGATGAGCTAGAATTAACAAAAAAAATCGCTCCTCCTGAGCAATTAGCAATTCCTTTGGTTGAAATGACTGTAAAGGAAAGGGGCAGTGTGCTAGCATCACAAAATAATCAAATTTCTATCATTAATAATGAGGACTATATAAAACAGCAACATAAACCAGACGAAATACCTAACCAAAATGTCAGTAACATTTACCTTAAACCAATAGGACAACTACAGCAGTCTTATATAGTATGTGAAGGATCTGACTGCCTATATCTGGTGGATCAACACGCCGCCCATGAGCGCATAATTTTTGAAAAACTAATGGCAGAGGATAAGAACCCTATAACTCAGCCATTGCTTATCCCCGAAAGCTTAAATCTTTCACCAGCGGAAGCTGATATATTAGTAGAAAATATCATCAGGTTTAGAGATTTTGGGTTTATCTTAGAGCACTTTGGTGGTTCATCCTTTATCATTAGAGAGGTTCCTCAGGATCTTGCCCTGGGTACTGAAAAAGATACCTTCTATGAGCTATTGGAATTATTTCAAAGCAATGAATCAGTAAGCGGTACAGTTTTTAAGCAAAAGGCCCTTACATTAATTTCTTGTAAAAAAGCTGTAAAAGCAGGAGATTTTTTGGAACAAAACGAAATGATTCTATTGTTAGAAGAACTACTAAAATGCAGTTCTTATGAAACTTGTCCCCATGGAAGGCCTACTATTATCAAATATTCAATGAAGGATATTGCAAAAAAATTTTTAAGGCAGTAGGGAGAGAAGGTTATGCTAGTTCGGGATATTATGAAAACTGATGTAGTTTGGATTAAGAAAAATCAAACTATTACTGATGCTTTGAGCTTGTTAAAAAAGTATCGTATATTTACATTGCCGGTAATAGACGAAGACCATACTTTGGTAGGGCTAATATCCAAGACTCAGCTATTAACTATACTGGATAAAGATATCTCCTTCAACGAGACAGTAGAAAATATTATGGTGGAAAATGTAATAACTGTCTGGCCGGAAACCACTATTCTTACCGTTGGCACATTAATTAGGACAAAAGGTATCGGCAGATTCCCAGTAGTCAACCCTCAGGGAAAGCTAGTTGGTATTATTACCAAGACTGATGTGCTATCAAAGGTTGCTGTTGAAGGGGAACAAATGTTATCTGAGATTAAAATTATCCTAGATAGCGCCGATAATGGTGTAATCGCAGTTGACTTAGAAGGAAAAGTACGTCTGATAAATTCTGTTGCAGAAAAGATGCTAGACATTCAACCTAGCTCTGCTATTGGCCGTAAGCTTCGTAACATTAAAGATAATTTTGTTATTTATCAGGTTTTAGAAACGGGAAAGCCCCATTTAACTAAGCGAGTCGAAATTAATGACAACATTTTAGTAATTAATTCCTCGCCGGTTATTCTAGATGGAAATATGGTTGGAGCTGTAAGTGTGCTTCAAGATATCACGAAGCTTGAAACTATTGCCTTTGAGCTGGAAGAAGTTAAGAACCTGCAAGAAACATTAATGACCTTAGCAGAAAACCCTTATGAAGCAGCTATAGTTATTGATAACAATGGCAAGATTAAATTAATTAATAATACATTCTGTGAATTTCTTGGAATACTGCAGGAAAATGCAATTGGCTGTTTTGTAGACGATATAGTACCTAATTCTAAGCTTATGGATATTATTAAGTCAGGAGAGCCTCAATTAGCAGATATTTGGAAAATTAAGGATCAAGAAGTTGTTGTGATGCGGGCTCCTATATCTAAAGAAGGAAAAATTATTGGAGCTATCGGCAAAAGCTTATTTGCTGATATTTCTCTAGCTAAAGAATTTGCTCAAAAAGTCAATAAAATTGAAGGCGAGCTAGCTTATTATAAAAGCGAACTGCAAAAAGTCCAACATTCAAAATATTCCCTTGATAATTACATAGGTAATTGTGACTCTGTAAACCTATTAAAGCACCGAGTCCAGCAAGCAGCCAAAACCTCATCAACAGTATTGATCTTAGGGGAAAGCGGTACTGGCAAGGAACTACTGGCCCATTCTATCCATCAGCTTAGCCCTAGAAGTAATGGTCCCTTTGTTAAAGTAAATTGTGCAGGAATCCCAGAACAGCTATTAGAATCTGAGCTATTTGGCTATATAGAAGGAGCCTTTACCGGGGCTAAAAAAGGTGGGCGTTTAGGTAAATTTCAGGTAGCCCATAATGGTACCATGTTTCTAGATGAAATAGGTGATATGCCTATGTCGATGCAGGTAAAGCTATTAAGAGTACTACAGGAAAAGGAAATCGAACCTGTAGGCAGTAATACTTCCCAAAAGGTAGATGTACGGGTTATCGCTGCTACTAATAGAAATTTGTTACAGCTAATCAAAAATGGGGATTTCAGAGCAGACCTCTACTATAGATTAAATGTAGTTACCTTAAGCACTCCACCGCTGAGAGAAAGAAAAGAAGATATCCCAGAATTAAGTGATTACTTATTGAAAAAATTAAACTTAGAGCTAAAGACCAAAGTAGCCAAAATAAGCAGTGATGCCATAAAAATATTAACCGACTATAATTGGCCAGGAAATATTCGGGAGCTACAAAATGTCTTAGAACGAGCTATTAATTTAACTGATCAGAATGAGTTAGGAGCGAGCTGCTTTTCCTATTTAGTCAGTCCATTGGGGCAAGTTCCAGAGGAGGCTGAGGAAATTTCGGTGAAAAAGCTTGATGATGCTATAGCAGAGGCAGAAAGAAAGGCTATTGTTGCTGCGTTAGCTCATGCCAATAATAATAAAATT
>JAWSUQ010000362.1:0-3238 GCA_033549265.1 Bacillota bacterium | reverse complement strand
TTTGGAGGATAATCCTGCCCTGGCAGTGACAGGCAATTGAGAATATTAATTAATTAAGCAGTACTAGTAATATGTATGAACTATGATAGTGCCTGACACCAACTTATGAACTTTTATAAGATCGGCTTGGACCATATGAACAGTTTTTTTGAAATGCTTGTTACAAGGATAAAGGTTCAGGATTGGGCTGCCGACTCAATTATATTAGAATAATTTCTGACTACAAAGCCTTTATTAGCTACTACCATACTAAAAGGATAGTTGCAGGAAAGGATGAAGTGTCAAGAACCAGGATAGGTATGAATAGCTTCTTCCAGCTGCTAAAGCAGCATACCACCAAAACTATTGCAGAAACAGAGATAATACCTTACCCTACCCCTAAGCTAAAGCAGCTTAAGAAAGAATCAAAAGATGTGATTGCCAGGGGGAAAAAGATATTTTTAGATTTGCTTTTAGACATATCTCCTAGTATTGTAATAATGCATGGCAAGACAACGGTTGATCACATGGTAGAGCTATTAATGAGAAAAGGGCTGTTAAATGCAACAAGCGTTAATCTTAATGAAAAAATAGAGTCTATGGAGCAGCGAGCTCCGCTATTTGAAATACCTTATCAAAGTGGAAAGATTGGCAAGTTCTTTGGTTGTAGGCACTTTATGTATTATGGCCAACGAGGAGAATCATTTAATAGCTTTAAAGGCAATATCATCAAAGCAATTGAGAGCATATAAGAAACGATTGTATATTAAAAAACTGTAAACTAGGAGTCAATGCTACATTAAATACCTCGAAAAGCCTTCACTCTTTTTTGTATGTAGAAATATGTCGAATAATAGCAAAAAATCTTCTTGTAATTTCGGCAGGATTTGAGGTTTTTTTCTGGAAAAAACTAGTTAGAATAAATGAATTTATGCAGATAAGCAATTATATATTTTTTTATAAGGGTGCTTAATAAGGAAATGAAGTTGGAGAATCGTTGAAAAATATTATAGCATTATTTGGAGGATAATCCTGCCCTGGCAGTGACAGGCAATTGAGAATATTAATTAATTAAGCAGTACTAGTAATATGTATTAGGGGAAGTTGAAAAAATAGAGAAAAGCACCTAAATATCGAGTTGGTATGGTGAACCTAACTAAAAAGTAAACTGTTTTTGGATTTATGTTTCCCCATACTTACCATGTGGAGACAGTAGTAAGAATACAAAGAAGAATTAATGGTAATCTTAGTGTTTAAGCGGTCTGCGAAGTTTTTTAGCTTCACTTCTGATGGTGATGATTTTAAGAATTAAGAGCAGATAAATGAGCTTGAGATATGTGAGTAAACATGTCAACCGACAGAAATAATAACTGAGAGCCCTCTGCGTCGAATGGGATGTAACCCCATTCGTCACAGATAAGAAGATCCAGTTTGCTTAGTTTTTTAAGTAATTTTACTATTGTTCCGTCAGTTTTAGCTGCAACCAACTCATTGACTAATGCTGCAGTTTTGTATTGACAGTTTATCCATCAGCAACTGGAACTGCAACAGGTGCCTTTACTATTAATGACATTAATGAAGCAACTAACAATAGTCCTGCGGCGACTTGGAAGGCTACATTATACGTACCAGTGAGGTCGACAACCACACCACCTAACATACCACCTAAAACTCCACCTACACCCCAAGCTGTAAAAACTAAACCATAATTTACGCCTAAATTCTTTGTGCCGAAATAATCGGCAGTGGCTGAAGGGAATAATGGCGCTAAAGAACCGTAATTAAAGCCAACAGCAGCTGTTCCTATTATCAGAAGCACTGTACTTGTGAAGTAAGGGAAAAGAGTCATTATAATTGCTTGCGAAAGGAATACCAGTAGCATCGTTTTGGTTCTACCTAGTTTATCAGAGGCAACACCTGCTCCAATTCTTCCGGCAGCATTAAAGATAGCTAAAATTGCTACTAACCAAAATCCAAGTGATGCAATTTCAGGAGCTTGAGTTTTAGAAATCGAAGCAATATGTCCGATAATCATAAGACCTGCTAAAGATGTTAAGGCGAACATTACCCATAAAAGTATAAATTGTGGGGTTTTAATCATTTCAGTGGGTTTGTAGTCTACTTTAGCATTTGTTCTTAGACTTCCAGTTGAGTTACTTATGGGTGCTGTTACTCCACCAGCAATATAACCAGCGGGAGGATTTTTTAAGAACAGAGATAAACTAACTGTTACAACAAGGAACCCGATACCTAAGATAAGGAAAGCACTTTTTAAAGCAACAGTTTCCAGTAAGTAATTAGAAAGTGGGGAAATGTAAACGGAAGCTAAACCGAAACCACTTACCACTATTCCAGTTATCAACCCTTTTTTAGCCGATGGGAACCATTTTATGGCAGCAGGGGTTGTTGATGCATAACCAAGACCGATACCTGTACCTGCTAACACACCGAAACCAAGAAGTATTCCCAGGAATGATCCCGATGAAATAGTTGATGAGCCACCTTCTATAGTTGGTAGGGAAAAAGAAGCCAATATAAGTCCTAACCCAGTTAAAGCACCACCTGTACCCGCAACAATTCCGGGTCCGCTTCTGTCTTGCCAACGGCCTGCTGGAACCATCATTATAGCCCAAAAACCACATGCAACCATAAAAGGAAGAGATGCTTGAAACTCAGTTAATCCATAATTTGCAACTAAATCTGCCTTAAAAATACTCCAAGCATAAAGAACACCCAGTGCCAGATTTATTCCTGTACCTGCAGCTGTTACTGACCAACCTTTTTTGTAACTACTCATAAAAACACCTCATTGCCTTATTTGTTAAAAAATTATAAACTTAATTGATGTTTTATTGAAGATGAAAGCGCATCCTTGTAAAAATTGAAGTTCGAATTTAAATTATAATGTAAATTTAGAATGTTTTAGACAATTTTCTAACTTCATTTACTCTAGCAGAAACAACAGTATATTTAAAGTTAAATAATTGTTATTTTAAGTAAAATATTGTGTATATTCAGATTTATGACAGAAGCATGCCAGCCCAGGCCAAATATTCTTTAATGAAAGAAATAGAAACTATATCAAAATTGTGGAGGCACACCACATCACACCCTTTATAGTATCGCTTAATAACGATCCCGATAATATTATAATTCTATGTCCTAATCATCATAGTGGAAACTAAAGCGCCTCTGTTTTCTATTACATATTTAAACGGAAAATCAGGAAAAATTTTTGTTTGCAGACACTTTATATACT
>JAWSUQ010000361.1:0-3268 GCA_033549265.1 Bacillota bacterium | reverse complement strand
AGCCAAGCCAGACTATTACTGCTATTAAAGAGGGCACTAGCATCCAACTAACTATTGGCAGTACTACTGCCTTCAAGAACGGCAAAACCATAGCACTAGATGCTCCCCCTATCATTACTAAGAATAGAACCTTAGTCCCTTTACGATTCATATCTGAAGCTTTAGGTGCCAGCGTGTCCTGGTTGGATAAAAGCAAAACCATCATTATTACATCCGCTAATGAACTGCCAGTAGTAGGCTCCTACGAAAAGCTGCAGCAGCTACTAGCCGAAACGGAACAGAATCATTCCATTTTTAGGTCATTTTTTGGCTTAGAGACTACCACCGAAGCTGTTAGTCAAGCAGAGGCTCCAGCGTTTAAATCTGCTGCACCAGCATCAGATGGAGCTGGTGCTGGAGTTGACTACTCCGGTACAAATCTTCAGGTACAGGGAGTAGATGAGGCAGATGTGGTAAAAACAGATGGTGAGTATATTTATCAGGTCAACAGCCGCCGCATTATAGTAGCACAGGCCTATCCAGCTAATGAAATGGAAGTAGTTGAAGTTATTAATTTTACCGACAGCAGCTTCTCCCCTCAAGAGCTTTACCTAGATGAAGATTATCTAGTTGTAATTGGCAATATTTATAACGATAGAATGCCCTATCCCCAGGAAACTGAAAAAAGCCTCTTAGCACCAAAGATCTTGCCTCTACCTGGGTTTAATACTGTGGCTGCAAGAATTTATGATATAAGGAATAAGAATAATATAGAGCTTGTTCGACAGGTGGAATTAGATGGACACTATGTTTCTTCTAGAAAGGTTGACTCAACGTTATACTTAATCGCTAATAAACATATTGACTATTATCTGTTAAAGGAAAACCAGGAAATAGCTCCGCCAATTTATCGAGATACGGCAGCTAGCGATGACTACCTTGAGATTGCTTACAGTGATATCCGCTATTTTCCTGAAACAGTAGAGCCCAATTACTTATTAATTGGAGCTTTAGATTTAAATGAATTAGCTAAAGAGATGACTGTGGCCACCTATTTAGGAGCCGGACAAAACATTTATGCGTCTCCTAACAGCCTTTATGTAGCTTTAACTCGCTATCACTATGATGAAAATACTAAAGAAGACAACTGGCCCATAACTCAGACCAATACAGATATCTATAAATTTAATCTGCATAAAGACAGTGTCACTTTTCAAAAGGAAGGCTCTGTCCCAGGTATAATCTTAAATCAGTTCTCCATGGATGAATATAATGGCTATTTTCGGATAGCTACCACCACTGGCGATATGTGGCGAACCGATGAATTCACCTCAAAGAATAATCTTTACATCCTTAACAGTAACATGGAAGTAGTAGGTCAAGTGGAAGATATTGCTCCGGGAGAGAAAATTTATTCCGTCCGCTTCATGGGCGATCGAGGCTACATGGTAACCTTTAAAACAGTTGACCCGCTATTCGTCATCGATCTTCAGGACCCTCACAATCCAACGATTCTAGGAGCCTTAAAGATTCCTGGCTACAGCGACTATTTACATCCCTATGATGAGAACCATCTCATTGGCTTTGGCAAGGATGCGGTGGAGATTAACGGCGTGGCCTATTACATGGGCATGAAAATAGCCCTCTTTGATATTACCGATGTTAATAACCCTGTGGAAAAGTTTGTAGAAATGATTGGTGACAGAGGCACAGAGTCAGAGGTTCTACGAAACCACAAAGCCTTACTGTTTTCAAAAGAGAAAAATCTACTGGCCTTTCCAGTGACATTAATGGAAGTAACAGCTTCTAACAACCAGTATCAGTATAATGAAATACCTCCCTATGGTCAGTTTACATTCCAGGGAGCCTATATTTATGAGCTAGATTTAGAAAATGGATTTACGCTTCGGAAGAAGATTAGCCACTTGTCGGAGGAAGACTACCTAAAGTCCGGCTCCTACGGCTATGACTACAGGAAAAATGTTGATAGAATTCTGTACATTGGGGATACTCTCTATACGTTGTCACTAAAAACCTGGCAAGCCCACAGTCTCTCAGGTTTAAAGTTAGAAACAGAGCTAGAAATAGACTAGAGTAAAAAATATATCTAAAAAAATAAACTAAGAGATAATTAAAAAGGTACCTAGAAACCTGTTACACAGGGTCTAGGTACCTTTATTTATTCAAAACTATGTAAAACCTTAGTTTTAAATTACTCTAATACCATGTCCTTACCAGTTAAGTTCTTGTAAGAGTTAAGTAGTAAAGATTTCGCATACTTAGGATTGTGAACACCTTTACTGCCATCATAATCAACTAGCTTGTAGTTGTATGCAGCAATATACGCTGCCTGTGGAACTTCACCTGCATCTATATATTCTCCAGCAGCATTTTTAAATGCTAATTGACCATGGCTTGTAGTCATTTCCACAGCTCCTGGAACTGCATCGACAACTGCCTTCTTAACCTTTTCTTTTATCTTCGTAATTTCAGTCTGATAACCGTTAATATTAAAGGAATCTACACTACCATGGCAGGTGCCGCAAGTTTGATCTGCATAAGCAACGTCTGCGCCAAAGTTATGAGTCTTGTAGCCTTCCTCAGTTTTAGGCATATGGCAGCTGATACAGCTATCTTCAATATTAGTATGAGCTGCTGATTGTGCGTATTCATAGCCTGGTATTTCCATACCAGTACCAGTTACAAGAAGTGCTGCAGCTGCGTAATGAGGATAACGTAATTCTGTTCTAAAGCCATCATCAGTAACTTTTGCATAATCAGCATCAACATCTCTGCGGCCACTATGGCAGGTCATACAAAGAGCAGAAGCACCAGCTTCATATGGTTCAGCCATAAATGGAAGCTCCACTAATCCTGTTTCTAATAATTCTTCACCATTACCAGAGTGGCAGCTTTCACATGCAAGCCCCTTCTTATTTCCTTCTACCCACTCATAGTCAGAGTTCTCAAATCCATTACCATCGTGGCATGCTATACAGCCTGATCTGTCTACACGAGCACCACTTAATTCTTTATGAAGTGATGAGCTGTATTCGGCTGAGATAGCATTGACCTTGTCAAGAGCCCCTCCAGTAATTGTTGCTGTCTTAGTTTCATTATCCCAGTCAACTTTTTGACCTAATCCTTCAGCAATTGCTCTTAATGGCACTAAAGTTCTGCCGTCAACAATCTGTGCTGGCACATCAGTTTTCATTTCTTGGCCATTCACAAAGATTTTAACAGCTTGACTAGCCATTACAGGAAGAGCTAATGCTACAACTAATAATAC
>JAWSUQ010000360.1:0-3269 GCA_033549265.1 Bacillota bacterium | reverse complement strand
ATAAAAGAACTTATTAAAAATCTTTCAATCGAGGAAAGAGAATTAATTTTTAGCTTTTTTGGTATTGGCGGGAAAGCAAAGAAAAAGCAGCTTGATATAGCCAGGGAATTTAATCTGAGCCAAGGAAGAATTTCTAAAAAAATCAAAAATATAATCGAGGATATTCAAAAAGAGTTATTTTAACTTGGCCTAAAAAACAAGCTGATTTTGTTGCAGCTTGTTTTATTTTATATTTTTAAAAGGAATTATTTCAATTATATAGAAGTATTTACTGAATAGTGAAAAAAATAATTTAAAGGGGTGAAACATTTGAAAACTATAATCAACACTGATAATACTGCTATTATTATTCCTGATAATAGAATTGATATCTCAAATTCTCATGAACTTAAAGAAGCCTTAGTTGGCTTGTATAATAAAGGTTTAAATTTAATTACTATTGATTTCATTAACGTTAATAGAATAGATAGCTCTGGGTTAGGCAAGATATTGCTTTTTCAGAAAAAGCTTAAGGAACGTGGCGGTGAGTTAACTATTATTAATGTCACCAGTGAATACGTTAAGCAGATGTTTGCAATGATTCATTTAAATAAAGTCATTAAGGTAAAATGAGTTAATTGTGGAAAGGAGCGGACATAAATGAGTCCTAAGGGGGATCCGATTGTGATATTGCTTATTGAAGATGATGAAGACGATTACATGCTAACAAAAGAAGCTCTTAAGGAGTCCCGTTTAAAAAATGATATGGTTTGGGTCAGAGATGGCCAAGAAGCAATGGACTACCTGCTTAGAGAAGGTGATTATCAAGATAGCAGCAACTGGCCAATGCCTGAATTAGTTTTGCTAGACCTTAACCTTCCCAAAAAAGATGGGAGAGAGGTGTTGGCAGAGATTAAGACTAACCCCGTGATAAGACATATTCCCGTTGTTGTTCTTACTACCTCAAAGGCTGAAGAGGATATTATAAAATCCTATGATTTAGGGGGTAATTCCTTTATACAAAAACCTGTGAGCTTTGATAAATTTGTGGAGACCATGAAAGCTATTGGAAGATACTGGTTTGAGGTAGTGGCTTTACCAAAAGAAAAACAAATGTAGTATCTAGGAGAGAATAGACTATGAATTTGAAAAAGAAGTTTAAGTTAGTAGTCCTATTACTGATCTTTTTTCCTTCCTTGGTGCTTATAATTATTACCAATATATTTATGAAGCATTTGGCTTATGAAGAAGCCTATAGCAAGATGGAAATTATGTTAGCAAGGACTAACGCTATTCACCAATTTATTAATGAAGATGCTCGTCCGGTTATTATAGAAATGATTAATCAGTATGAGATACCTAGTTCATTCTTTAAACCGGAGATTATGGCTTCTTCCTATGCGGTCAGAGAAATTAACAACTACTTTATAAATAATATAGATACTGCTTATTATTTTAAAGAAATATCTATTAATCCCCGTAACCCTGCCAATGATGCAAATGATTTTGAAAAACAAATACTCCAACAGTTCAATGAAAATAGAACAATTACAGAGTATAAATCAGTTGAAACAGTTGATGGTAAAAAAGTTTTTAGATACATAAAACGAGGTGAAATATTAGAAAAAGCCTGTATGCAATGTCATAGTATTCCTGCGCTTGCCCCAAAGAATTTGCTAGATGTTTATGGGGATGAAAGAGGCTTTAATAAAAGCATTGGTGATGTAGTTTCAGCCCAATCGGTAATGATTCCTTTAGATGATGCTTATGCTACTGCTAATAGACTTAGTATAGTATTTGGCATAATCACGTTATGCTTTATGACTGCTGTGGGCTTGGGTTTATCTAAATTTCTTAATAGCCAAATATTTAATCGTGTAGATAGGGTGAAGATTCACTTTGAGAAAGTAACAAAGGGACAATTAAATATAAATAACGAGATGATAGACTCTGCCGATGATGAAATTGCTGACCTGGTCAACTATTATAACGGAATGGCCAAGGCTATTAGTCAACATGAAACAAAGCTACAGCAGGAAAAGAATAGCTTGAAGGAAAAGGTTGATTCTCAAACAGCTTCATTAAAGGCCAAGAACGAGCAAATGGAGCATTATGCTAATGAGCTAAAACGCAGTAATGAAGAGCTACGGGAGTTTACTTCTGTTGCATCCCATGACTTGCAGGAGCCGTTGAGAAAAGTAGTTGCTTTTAGTGAAAGATTAAGAAGGGGCTACGCTCATGTACTAGATGAAAAGGGCATCGATTATCTAGAAAGAATGGAAAAAGCTACAATTCGAATGCAAAGCCTTATCGACAACTTACTAAAGCTATCAAGAATAAATAGCAGCCATGAGCCCTTTGACACAATAGACTTACAGATGGTTGTTGAAGAGGTAGTAGGAGATTTGCAAGAACGGATTGACCAAACCGGTGGACAGGTAATTTTGGGACAGTTGCCAACCTTGAAGGCCGACAAGCTTCAAATGAGACAGCTTTTTCAAAATTTGATTTCTAATAGCCTTAAGTACCATAAAAATGGACGTAGTCCAATTGTTTCAGTTAATAGTAGTGAAACAGATAATGAAACCTGGGAAATAACTGTTACTGATAATGGTATTGGGTTTAATGAGGAGCATACAGAACGGATTTTCAAGCCATTTAATCGTCTTCACGGGCGAAATGAATATGAAGGAAGCGGCATGGGACTGGCAATTTGCAAAAAAGTTGTTGAGAGGCATAGCGGTAGTATAACTGCAAAAAGTACAATTGGTGAAGGCTCAACCTTTATTATTAAATTGCCAAAAGCATAACTTCAGGGATGGGGGGGGAAGGGTTGAAACGAGAAGTAATTAAGATATTATTAGTAGATGATGATGAAGATGATGTGGTTTTAATAAAAGAATTTATCGCCGAAGGCCTAAAAGGGATTAAGTGGGAAATTCAGCAAGCCACCTCAGTAGAAGGCGCATTAGAAAAAATATTAGCAGAGAAGTATGATATATGTTTGGTCGATTATCGACTAGGGGAGTTTGATGGATTAAGCCTGCTCCAGGAGATAAAATATAAAGGAATAGAAGTGCCTGTTGTTCTGCTCACAGGGCAAGGTGATGAGGAAATTGCAGTACAGGCAATGAAAGCAGGGGTATCAGATTATCTACTCAAAAGTCGACTTACACCAGAGCTTTTGACCTCATCGATACGTTATACGGTGGAGCTCTATAAAAGAGAAATGCTCAGAAAGCAAGCAGAGGAAGGGTTGCGCAAGCTGTCCCGAGCTGTGGAACAAAGTC
>JAWSUQ010000359.1:0-3281 GCA_033549265.1 Bacillota bacterium | reverse complement strand
GCCTTGCCAACTATTATTACAGTGGCGGAGGATGCCATTAGCAGTGTGCCAGAAAGGTATAAAGCAGCATCCCTGAGTCTAGGGGCTACCCATTGGCAAACTATAGTCAGTGCTATTATTCCCGCTGCCATGTCTGGCATAACCGCCGGCATAATGCTGGGATTAGGCAGAGCTATTGGGGAAACTATGGCAGTAATGATGGTGACAGGAAACGCAGCCATAATACCTGATAGTTTTTTGGTGCCGGTACGTACCATGACAGCTACAATTGCTGCAGAAATGGGTGAAGTGCCCCGAGGAACAGCCCATTATCAAGCATTGTTTGTCGTTGGCTTAGTGCTATTTACAATAACTTTTATTATCAATCTACTGGCGGATATGGTTAGACGTCGGTTCCAGGAGGTGGAGTAGGGTGAGTCCAAAAACCTCAGAGAGAATTGCATTTACTGTGCTAAGGCTAGCAGCTTTGTTTATAGTAGCTATTTTGATTGCTATTATTGGGCATCTGGTGATAAACGGCTGGTCAATTATTAGCTGGGAGTTTATTACAGCTATGCCCAGGAAGGGAATGACGGCAGGTGGGATTTGGCCTGCTATTCTGGGCACTGTCTATTTAGTGCTAGGAACTATTATGGTAGCTTTACCCCTTGGTGTAATGTCTGCTATTTATTTAACTGAGTACGCAAAAGATAGTTTCTTTACCAGAATAATAAGACTAGCAGTAGTAAATTTAGCTGGAGTTCCTTCCGTTGTGTTTGGATTGTTTGGATTAGGATTTTTTGTAATTTTTTTAGGCTTTGGGGCATCCATCTTAGCAGGCTCTTTAACATTGGCAATGATGGTATTGCCTATAATCATCACTACCACTGAAGAATCATTAAAGAATGTACCTATGTCTTACAGGCATGCCAGCTTAGCCTTAGGTGCTTCTAAGTGGCAGACAATCTGGCGGGTAGTACTACCCCAAAGTCTTCCAGGAATAATGACAGGTTCAATCCTAGGAGTTTCCCGAGCTGCTGGAGAAACTGCTCCCATATTGTTTACTGCGGCGGCCTTCTTTTTACCTAGACTACCAGGGGGTATTTTTGATCAAGTAATGGCCTTGCCATACCATTTATATATTATGGCTACCCAGGTTCCTGGAGCTGATCCTAGCATTGCTTACGGTACTGCATTAGTATTAATGTCAATCGTATTAGGTTTAAACTTAATTGCAGTAATTATTAGATTGCGTTTTAGAAAAAAGGTAGCATAGGTTAATTTGGCAAAAACATTTATTGAAATAGAAGCGGAAAAAGAGGGGGCAAAGAAAAATGGATAACGGCAATGTTAAAATACGGGTGCAGAACCTTGATCTGTTCTATGGAGATGTTCAGGCCTTAAACCAAATAAAAATTGACATTCCTGTAAATAAGGTAACTGCTTTTATTGGTCCTTCAGGCTGTGGCAAGTCCACCTTCTTAAGAACAATAAATCGCATGAATGATCTAATTCCATCAGTGAAAATAGCTGGTACTGTTTTGCTGGATAATGAGAATATATATAATGATAAGGTGGATGTTGTAGCCTTAAGGAAAAGAGTAGGAATGGTATTCCAGGCTCCCAACCCCTTCCCTAAATCAATATTTGAAAATGTGGCCTATGGCCCAAAGATACATGGAGTAAAAGACAAAAGGATTTTAGGAGAAATAGTGGAAAAAAGCTTGCGGGGAGCAGCATTGTGGGAGGAAGCAAAGGATAGGCTTAATAAGCCTGCCTTAGGATTGTCAGGTGGACAGCAACAGCGGCTTTGTATTGCTAGAGCTTTAGCCATGGAGCCAGAGGTGCTCTTAATGGATGAGCCTACCTCTGCCTTAGACCCAATCTCCACTATGAAAATAGAAGAATTGCTTCATACACTAAAGGAAAGCTATACCATAGTGATCGTAACCCACAATATGCAGCAGGCTGCTAGGGTGTCTGACGAGACCGCTTTCTTTTTAAATGGCTTGTTGGTTGAGCATGGAAAAACTGAAGATATATTTACTAAGCCTAGAGACCAACGGACAGAGGACTATATCACAGGTCGATTCGGATAATTTAAGCTTGATTCAATACGGGATTTAAGGAGGGTATTAAAATTATGAGTAAAATTAGGGAAAATTACAGCAATGCACTGAAGGAATTGCAGCATGAAATTTTGCGGATGGGAGCTTTAGTAGAGCAAGCAGTAGGCGATGCAGTGGATTCCTTAAAAAAACAGGATCTAGAGTTGGCTCAAAAAGTAATAAATGGAGATGACCTAATAGATAAATTAGAGCTGGAAATAGAGGATAAGTGCTTGAAGCTCATTGCTACCCAGCAGCCAATGGCTAAAGACTTGCGGCGGATAGGCACAGGCTTTAAGCTAATCGCTGACTTAGAAAGGGTGGGGGATTACGCTGTTGATATTGCCAAAATTACCCTCCGCATAGGCAGTGAGCCACTGCTTAAGCCCTTAATCGATATTCCGCGAATGGCTAAAATGGCACAAGAAATGCTAAAGGATAGCTTAGATAGCTATGTTCGAGAGGATGTGGAGCTAGCCAGCACTCTTAAAGAACGGGACGATGAAGTAGATCATATTTATGCTCAAATATACCGAGAGCTGTTAACTTATATGCTAGCTGATCCCAAGACTATCAATCAGGCTACCTTCTTAATGTTTGTAGGGCGGTATTTAGAGCGAATTGGAGATCATACTACAAACGTAGGAGAAAGTGTTATATTTTTAGTGACCGGTGAGCGGGAGGAGCTTAACGATTAATTAAAAAAGCTGGCTTGCGCCAACCCTTTAGACGTCAAGACAAGACTAGCGATCAATGAGCCATAAAGCTCCGTCGCTAGTCTTTTTCAATAGAATAATGGTACGATAGGTAGTAAAAAGTGGTTTATATATATTAGCCTTAGGTTATTAATTCATCATCCGTCTTTTTAAGCTTTTTATCTTTTCTGTTGTTATTCTGGGTCCTTTCCTTTACTGCTGACGGGAGCTCACCGCTTAAGATATCTTCATCCCGAGTAATTGATAGGTTTTCATCAGGATCAACTTGGTATGCTGTATTATCACTTTTTGCAACTGATTTCCCCCCCAATAGCTCTTTCGTCCTATAAAGAAAAGGCTTTCTGGCAGCTGGACCAAACCATAATAAATAGGAACTGGCTAAAGCTAAAACTAATGCGGCTACGCCTAAGGTTATAAGGGTAGATAAAGATACGGACATTTAGAGACACTCCTTTTTAGATATTTGTTTAAGAAGGCC
>JAWSUQ010000358.1:0-3290 GCA_033549265.1 Bacillota bacterium | reverse complement strand
TAATTCAAGAAAGCATAGCCTATCTCAAGAAAATTACCGCTGCGCTGGATTATCCCCTAGTGGGCAATGGTATGAATAACTACCTATTACCTACCAGTTTTGGCACCATACGACCTACTGCTTTGGTACCTACCTCTATGGATGCTGGAGATATTCGTCAAGATAAAGCTAGCATTATAATAGGGGTCCAGGGACTGCTAGATTTTCCTGCAAAGCTGATAGCAGATAGGATCAATATAGCTCGAAGCAGATTGGGGCTTTCACCCCATGAGCAATGGCTTGGGGCAGAAGCCATAAGCTTGCAGATAGAGGCAGAAGGAATAAGAGGGCAGCAATTAACGCCCTTGGCTTTAGCCTGCTGGCTCCAGCACGTGGAGAATTTAGAGCTATTCATCTCTAAACTAAAATCAAAGCTAAGCAAAAGCAGCTGCACTAGCAGCTACAAAAACAATAAAAGCATAAGAATAGGTGTGCCAGCTATTTTAGGAAGCAGCTATGGTAGTAAGCAGGTTCACCTTATTGAAGCTGAGCTGCAATGCCCAGTATTTGAGATTCCGGTGGGGCAGCCTACCTTGCCTGGAATCCGTCTCTACCAGCTGCTTTTAGATTATGTTAAGGGTCAGGGGATTAGAGTACAAATGGGGGTACCGGTGATAAGCATTAGTAGCGGCAGCGGTACTAATTATAAAGTGACCATAGGTACCCCGGGGAAACCTGTTGCCTACGGTGCTAATTATTTAGTGATAGCAACAGGTGGAAGCCCTGGCGCAAGTTTAGCGGGCCAAGAAGTGCCACTGGAAGGGATGGCTGCTATAGCTAAGGTTCAGCCTAATCTAATGATAGTGGGGAGGGCCTTAGGGGGTTATGATCCTGCCATTGAAAAAAATGGCCTTGGGGTAGCGCTGGCTACTGGATATTTTGCTGGCAAAAAGATTGCCGAAGGGGAGAGCTGTCAATGAAAGGTGCTATACTTGGGGACTTAGACAAGTGTATTAAATGTGGCATCTGTACGGCGACCTGCCCAGTGGCGGCGCATAAGCCGGGTTTTTCCGGTCCTAAGCATTTAGGTGCTGAGCTTACTAGATTTAGCCTTGATCCACAGAATCCCTTAGAACCTGAAGCGGATTACTGCTGTAATTGTGGAAGTTGTCAAGAGGCTTGTCCCTCTGGGGTGAATATCTCTTTGTTAAATGTTTATTACAAAAGCAAACTTAAAGAGCAGCAGAGATGGACCAATATCCGCGATAGCCTGTTAGGGCGCCCAGCAGCCTTGGCAAAGATAGGTTCCTTTAATGTTGGACTAACTAACTTTATCCTTAGGCAGCAGGCCACCAAAGGGCTTTTGGAGCAATCATTGGCTCTGGCACAGGATCGATCTTTCCCTCAGTATGCTGAAGAAAGCTTTACTAAATGGTTTGCCAGACGGAGGATAAATGCTTCTAGTAAAAAGGTTGTCTATTTCTTAGGCTGCTTTACCAACTACAATAGACCGATAACCGGGAAAAGCGTGGTCAACATTTTGGAGAAACATGGATTTCAAGTGCTGGTGCCTAAGCAGGGCTGCTGTGGGTTGCCTTTGATGGCAAATGGTTATTTTACTAAAGGTAGACAACAGGGGGAAGCAAATGTGAAGGCCATAAAGCCTCTGCTAGAACAAGGCTTTCCTATTGTCAGCTCCTGCCCCAGCTGTACGCTAATGTTAAAGCGAGAGTACGCAGAGATTTTTGAAATAGCTGGTGCTGAGCAGCTTGGCTTACAGGTGTATGATGCTAGTGAATTTTTAGTAAAGCTAAAGGTGGAAGGGCAGCTTGATATGGATATGAAGCCCCTGCCCTATAAGCTGGCTTATCATGCCCCTTGCCACTTAAAGCTGCAAGGCATAGGGTTACCTTCCTATGAGCTGTTAAAATTAATCCCAGAGCTGGAGGTCTTTGAAATAGATAGAGGCTGCTGTGGCTTGTCAGGCAGCTATGGCTATAAAAGAGAAAAATATGAGATGTCTATGGCTATCGGTAAAAAAGCATTTGACCGTATTCGGGAGATTAACTCTAAGTATATAGCTACTGATTGTGGAGGATGTGGATTACAGCTTCATCACGGAACAAACAGGCAAGTAGTTCATCCAGCTGAGTTACTATGGAGTAGCTATGAAGGATTATGCAGCAGCATGGATAATATATAATAGTGAAGAGAAAGGGTGAGATGAATGTTTAGAGACGAAGATGCTGCTAATATATTTGAGGAATTACTGCGTGAGCAAAAGGTAATAGCATGTATGCGGAGAGTGGAGGATCTGCCAGAGGTCTTGAATCATAGTAAAATAAAAAACATCTTTATTTTAAACTGCAACATTTTTGAATTGAAAAAAATCGTAACCCACGCCAACAATTTAGGAAAAAAAGTGTTCGTCCATGTAGACTTAGTGGAAGGCCTAGGGAAGGATCAGTTTGGCATTAAATTTTTAGCAAAAACTATTGGTGTCACTGGCATTATCACTACCAAGGTGCAGCTTATTAAAGCTGCCAAGAAGGAAGGACTAATTACAGTTCAAAGGTTTTTCACAGTAGATAGTGAAGCCGTTAAGACAGGAATAAGTATGGCCAAGGTGGCAAAGCCTGACGCCATTGAAGTAATGCCTGCTTTTTTACCTAAATATTATTTAGATGAGATAATCAGTGAGCTGAAGATTCCCGTCATTGCAGGAGGATTAATTAGAACAGAGGAAGAAGCAGATCATATCCTAGCAACAGGATTTAGAGGAATAAGCACTAGCATTCGCCGACTATGGAACCTATGAAATGAAGCTTCATAAGCCAAGCAGAAAAAATTTTTTATTTTTAACTAAAAATGAAGGGATTTCACTAAAAATTGTTGAAATAAAAATAAGGTAACATGAATTATTATATCTTAAACAATTTGATATTTGTGGATGAGAAAATGAGAAAACCACCCAAAGAGCAGTAGGTAACTTTTACCTGGTGTTTTTTGAAGTGGTTTTTTTGATTTGCTTTGTAAAATAATAATTATTAAAGGGGTGAAAGAGTTGAAACACACAAAAATTGTATGTACTATTGGTCCTGCCAGCGAAGATATTAACGTATTAAAGCAGTTAATTGAAAATGGAATGAATGTGGCAAGATTAAATTTTTCCCATGGTAGCTATGAAGAACACGGCAACCGGATTAAAGCAATAAGAGAGGCTGCCACTGAGCTGGGGGTAGAAATAGCCCTAATGCTAGATACAAAAGGCCCAGAGGTCCGATTAGGTGAACTGCCGGGGAAAATTGAAT
>JAWSUQ010000357.1:0-3317 GCA_033549265.1 Bacillota bacterium | reverse complement strand
ATTTTATCCCTTAGCCTAATATACTTTTCCATTAAGTTTTCTTCAGTTTTCATTTCTGTACCCACCCTACAATTATTTCTACAAATATTATGTCTATCCCAGTATATCATAAATCACGGTTCTATAACTAAATTATAGCAAGATATCTGTTGACTTGAGAAGGTTTTTAGGAAAAAAGAAGAGAATATGAAGAATTATACACTTTAACCTTGAGTTATAAAGAGCTCTTTAGCAATAAGAGTATTATTATAAGTTGTTGTTTAAAAAGAAAGGGTGGGATTATTTTGCCATTGAACGTAGTGGACTCCTATAGCAAGCATGTAGGAGTAATTGTTGGTAAATTTGCTGGCAAGTATGTGGTAGCTGTGACAGAAGACTACATTGGTGATTATATGGACAAGTTTCACGAACAAATAAAAGGCAAGGCTGCTCAAGCATGGAACTGTAAAAACATGTTTGGCAAGATCAATGAGGAAAAATTTGAAGCTTATCTGAAGCAGTGGGTCCCTTCTGTTAAGGAAGAATTTTTTTCTGTTGGAAAATCACTAAGCCTATATGCCTTAAATAAAGAGGATCTATTTCAATTTGGATTAGTAAAGGCTTTCCCTACTAATACCTATATTTTAACTGAAGGAAAATTTATGGATGATCATTACAATATTAAGCTAGGGTTTGGGATTAGTCGTGTACCTGGACTTGGTTTAGTAAAAAATTTTCCCGCCCTAGTAGGGGAAATAACTGCTATTCCGGAAATAAATTGCGTCAATAATAGTACTAACTTAAAGTTACACGTGGGAGATACCGATATTGACTTGTCCCTGCCAGGCCATATTATTACTCAAAAGGAGCAGGAAATAGCTTTAGAGATTGATCTAATCAATCAGAAAGTACTTAAGACCTATGTTAATGGTATCATCTATAGTTTCTAAGTTAATGGAAGATAAAGATGAGATTCTTAATATAGCGGTATATGAAAGAGGAAAGGGACCTAACGCTCTCTATCACTTGAGCTGCAGGTCCCTTTTTATCACTTAGTTTACATCCCCTGCATCATCAACTCAAAATACTCCTGTTGACTCATAGCATTGCTTACATCTGGCAGCTGGATTTCCACCCCAAAATCAAACATAGAGAATTCACCCTTCATGTCCGCCGCAAATTTCGCTTCTTCACCGGGCATAGCAGGATCGCTCATTACAAATGACATAAACATATCAAAGTAAATGTAATCTGTAGTTAAAGTTTCTTTATTAATAAGAGCTTGATAGAAATATTCTAGCTCCATTGATTCTAACATCTGCTTAAATAATGCATTAAACTCTGCTGCCATTGCATCATCCAGCTCATCCATACCTAAGGCCTCTGGCATGACAAATTGACCTAGCATTTCCTCAATAAGCTGTTTAAAGACAGCACTGTCAACATAAGTATTTACCACATAATATTCTTTACCATCTATTACCTGATCATCACCAAAGGTATAGAACATGCCAAACTGCTCCATCATTTCTAAGGACTGCTGTGGGCTAACTTGAGTAAGCTGATTAAGCATATCATCAAGCCCCGCTGCTGCAAAGTCCTGTACAATCCATTGATCTACGAAAGGAATTTTTTGATACATACCGGTATCATTCCACACTATTTCTGTTACCATTTCAGTCATACCAAGCTGGGCTAATTCTTCCTCTGACAGTCCCAAATCAGCCATAGGAATTATCTGCTTCATATGCATAGCAAGAGGCTGCTGCTGATATGCGCCATCCATCACTACTAGCATTTCTGGCATTGCCGGTACATCCTCTGGACCATCAATATTTAGCGTCATGTTACTGGTACCAGTCATCTTATAGGTATTGTAGTCTAGTAACACCTGATTAGACTCTACCACGAGCTCATTAGCAGTCCAGGGTCCATTGGTATCACGCCACGTCACCGCCACTGATCTCTC
This sequence comes from Bacillota bacterium, assembly GCA_033549265.1. Taxonomy (GTDB): domain Bacteria; phylum Bacillota; class Desulfitisporia; order Desulfitisporales; family JAWSUQ01; genus JAWSUQ01. The sequence goes on along the minus strand of JAWSUQ010000357.1, from coordinate 1,369 downwards.
CTGATCATTCCACTTCACAACTGCCCCTATTTCCTCAAAGAATTGCCGTAATGGAACATATCCCTCCACAGAAACCTCTACGCCAGGTATTTTTGCAATTGACCCCACATCAATTTGCGTTACACCTTCTAGTAAGTAAGCCTTTGCATTTAAAGATTGCCCATTGAAGCTAATGGGGATTTCTTCCCTTTCCGCTGCAGCTGCCGGCACTATAAGCGCCAATAGAAAAATAGCTACTAATAATGATGAGATAATTTTTTTGCTTTTTGTCATTTGAATCCTCCTTTAATTATTAATAATGTAAAGTTAATTTTCTTCTATGGGATATATATGATTATTTCTACCAATCGTTGTTAATTCCTTCACATCAAAAAAAAGAAGCCCCTAGGGACTTCTTAAATAGCTAACTATTAGCTTTAGTTGAAGAAGAACAGCATCGGAACGTAGCTTATTAATATCCAAGCATAAATTCCTACACAGATAGCAAGCAACACCATTTTATAGACTAAGCTATCCTTAAAGGTACCTGCCAGTTGTTTCGGCTCATCTTCAGTAAAGGTTATTCCTTTAGCCTTATTCTCAGCCACTAGCTCATCATACTCTAGTGGGTGCTCATGATGGAAATGTTCTCTAGATATTTTTCCATTTATCCAGACAGGACTAGAAGGAAATACATCTGGATTAAAGTGTACGGCATAAAAATGTCCCATCACAATGGCAATTAAACAGACAATAGCCTCAAAGCTGTGTACTACTCTTAAGATGCTCATTACCCAACGGGGAGCGATAGCAGCTGATAATTCTGGGAACCATAGCAGGATTCCAGTAGCCCCCATGATAATTACACCCCAAACTACTGCAAAGTACTCAAACTTCTCTAGGTAGCTATAACGAGTATATTTTGGCATTTCGCCGATACCTAATAAATGTCTTGCATGGTCATAGGCATCTCTAATGTCTTTTAAGCTAGGTATAATAGCCCACTTTGGCCTATTCATAGTAGGAAGCTTGATAAAAAGCCAGATGACGTGATAAACCCCGCTGAATATCATCATGACACCAAAGAACTTATGAACTATCAGCATATTTTTAAACCCACCAAACACATCCATTACATAAGGAGCCCAGCCGCTATAGGCAAACTTAATGGGAAAACCTGTAATCATCAACATTAGAACACTTAATGCTAGTATCCAATGTTGTACTACTTGCTGGATATCAAACCTCTGTACCCATGCAGGAACATAATATTTTTTTACTTCAGCCATTATTTATTCCCCCCTTATTATACATCTAAGCTTCTTGAGGACTCTTTGTCTTTAGCTTTGTCTTTTTTATGTCCTCGCAGCTTTTTAATCAAATCAAAAAT
>JAWSUQ010000356.1:0-3338 GCA_033549265.1 Bacillota bacterium | reverse complement strand
CTAGTAGCAGTAATTGATCAAGGTCCAGGTATTCCTGAAAATTGGCAGGTAAACATCTTTCAACCATTCGTACAGGTAGGTGAGTCCAGAACAAAGGGTACCGGTTTGGGGCTTGCATTGGTGAAAAAATTAACAGAGCTGCAAGGCGGTAAGGTGTGGGTGGAGAGTACTCCTGGAGAAGGAGCAAGCTTTTATGTCACATTAGCAAAAAAAGGGGTGCGCCGATGACAACTTCTGAAAAGGCGAAGATTCTCATAGTAGATGACTTGGCTGATAATAGATTAGCTTTGAAAATGGTCCTGAAACGGGAAGGATATAGGATATTGGAAGCTGAGAACGGTGAGGATTGTTTAAAAATAGTGGAGAAAGCTGTACCGGACTTGATTTTATTAGATGCTATGATGCCGGGAATATCAGGTTATCAGGTGGCTAAGGTTATCAAAGAGGACTTAAAACATATATATTTGCCAATTATTATGATTACTGCATTAAATCAGATTGACGACAAGGTTAAAGCTTTAGATACTGGAATAGATGATTTTATTTCTAAGCCTTTTGACAGAGTGGAGCTTAGAGCTAGGATCAAATCCTTATTACGCTTAAAAAAGTATAATGAGCAGTTAATTCACATCAATAAAGTGGTGGTGGCGTTAGCTAACGCTATCGAAGCACGAGATCCCTATACTTTTGGCCATACAGAACGGGTTGCACAGTATGCTTTATTGCTAGCTGAAAAGATTAACATGACCCCGGAGGAAAAAGAGCAGGTGCACTTAGGAGCCATTATACATGATATCGGAAAAATTTCAGTTTCCGAATCTATACTTAATAAGCCTGGTCCTTTAACTTGCGAAGAGTGGGAGGTAATGAGAAAGCATCCTGAGATAGGCTACAATATATTGAAGCCTATGGGCATTAGCGAAGGTGTATTGAGGGTAGTATTAGAACACCAAGAAAAGCTTGACGGTTCAGGATATCCATTAAAGCTTGTAAAAGAGCAAATTAGTCTGGCCTCACAGGTAGTAATGATTGCAGACATTTTCGATGCACTAACCTCTGATCGGCCATATAAAAAGGCATATTCCTTTGATAAAGCTACTAAAATATTAGTAGAGGAAGCTATAGCAGGCAAGCTAGATATAAAGCTAGTTAATATATTTATTGAAGCAATTAAACAAGAAGGGGAAAGGGATTTAGCTTAATTACAACGAATCTTAACAGAAGTAGTATATTAGCAAATGATGGGAGAGGACGTGAAGCTTTGGAATGGGTATTTATTGCTGCAATAATTCTATTGGGTGAATTCATATTGATCGCAATTTTTTGGGAAAGCTTTGCAGTCCTATTTGCTTCATATCCAGTCTTGTTAGATATGGGAGAAAAGGCTTTGCAGAATGAAAACTTAGGCAAGGCTAAGCGTATGTTTGCGAGAGTAATTAACCATCAGGACTTTCAAGCTTTAGGGTATGACCATCCCATGAAAGCCCATGCCTTTCAAAGATTAGCTACTGTATTACAAGAGTTAGCTGAGGAACTGCTAGTAAAGCAGGATAAGGATTACGGGCAGCAATATTATACTGAAGCTTTGCTTTACAAGGTAAAGGAACTGGAACACAAAGGAGAATGGGATGGGTTAAAAGAAAAACATCCTGAAATAAGAGCATTAAGGTTACATTTAGCAGAAGCATACTCTAGAAATAAAGCAAGGCTACCGGAGGCTGTTGATATTTTTTTCGAATATAATGAGTGGCATAGCACTGCTGAAGTATTTGATCTCTTAAAAAAACAATTGTCTTTTATCAATATGAACCAGGATGAAAAGGAACTATTAGAACAAAAGGCAACTTTAGCTAAAGAGCTTGTTAAATATAAAGATGGCGTTGAAAAAATAATGAACGGCAAAAAAGAGGGCAAGCGGCAAGTGGAGAATGCCTTAGAAGAGATCAGTACTCTCATAGCAACTAATGGAGAATATCTACATATTAATGAGCCTGTCTTTAATGAGGTTAAAGAAAAGTTAGGACACCATATTGTAGCTGAAATCCAGGGGCGTCAAGATGAATTATTAGAATTAGAGGTTAGTGATGCTAATGCAGATAAAGTCATAATTGAGAAAGAAAGAAATGAGCAATTAATTAAAGAGGCCAATGCAGCAAAAAGCTGGAAGGTAATAATTAAGCAATTGCAAGCGCAATCTAGAGTGATAGCAGATGTAAAGGAAAAGCCGGGAGAGGTAATAGTAGAGGTTTTAACAGAATGGTACTTGCTTCCTTTGATATTTCAGGAGGAGCTAGTGGAGAAGCTGGCTAAGACATACTATACTCTATCTAAGAAAAAGAATGGGACTATCAGCTTTATATTCAAGGATAATAAAGGCCGGGAGGTAGCCCGACATACCCAATTAGGAACCCGAATATATAATTAAATATTAAACGGTCTGAAACCTTTAAGAATTGATTAAAGGTTTCAGACCGTTTTGCATTAACCAGCTATCTCATTAGATTTAGCGCCTAGCTTGTATGCTTTAGCTAGTAGTTGTACAGGATGGACTACTTGGACCTCATGCTGTTGTTGCCTTAAGCCATGACCTAATTGAAGGCTACAGGTTGGGCAGCAGGTGGCCACTAATTGGGCGCCCGTTTCTTTAATAGAATCTACCTTTTTATCTAGGATGCTCATAGACAAATCATAATTGTATAAACTAAAAGTTCCTGCTCCACCGCAGCAACGGTGCTCCCCTGGTAATTCACGGTACTCAAGACCAGGAATTAGCTGAAGCAGCTGTCTAGGCTCTTTAGTAACCTTTTGAGAGCGAATCAGGTGACATGGATCATGGTAGGTTACCGATTCATTTAGGGATCCCATACTAGCAGTATTAATATCGATATCTTGAGTTAAAAATACTGTTAAATCTTTTACCTTATCCTTAAATTTCAAATAGGACTCAAGGTAAGGAGTTCCTTCTAGCAACTCAGTCCAAAGGCTGCTGGTTAGATTAGAGGTACAAGAGCCGCAATCACTTACAATCACGTCTACTTTCTGTCGTTCCCAGAGTTCTAGTGATTCTATTAATAAGGCCTTAGCAGTAGCAAGTTGACCGTTGGCTAACTGTGGCATGCCACAGCACTTTAAGCCTTTTGGAACTACTACCTCACATTCATTTTGAGAAAGTACATAAACGGTATCTATACCTACCTGGGGGTAAAGCAAGTCGGTGCCGCAGCCAAGAAAATATCCTACTCTAAGCTTTTTTGCTCCCTTGGCAGGCGTAACTTCAGTAATACTAGCGCTAGCAGGCTTATTTGGAAAGGTAGCGAGCATTTTTTCTGCTTTGCTAA
>JAWSUQ010000355.1:2381-3343 GCA_033549265.1 Bacillota bacterium | reverse complement strand
TCAATGAAAAGCGATACCCTGCGATTAATAGAGGATGGCAACATTGCCAAGGGAGATGTATTAGCGGTAGCTCAAGTTGCTGGGATAATGGGAGCAAAACAGACCAGTGCTGTCATCCCTATGTGTCATCCATTATTTTTAGAAGGAATTAAGCTAAACTTTGTCATAGATAGAGAAAATAGTGCTGTTATTGCCAGAGCAGAGGTCAAACTAACTGGAAAAACAGGGGTCGAGATGGAGGCATTAACTGGTGTCTCAATAGCCCTGTTGACAATCTATGATATGTGCAAGGCTGCAGATAAGGATATGACAATTTCAGATATAAAGCTTCTGAAAAAAAGTGGTGGTAAAAGCGGAACCTATATTAGAAAGGAAGGTTAAAAGTAGTGGGAAAAATAGTTGCTGTCTGTATCAGTGAAAATAAAGGGGAACGGAAGACAAATATAGGTAAAGGGAATTTGATAAGTAATTTTGGACTAGAAGGAGATGCTCATGGAGGACCTTGGCATCGTCAGGTGAGCCTGTTAGCTTTAGAAAGTATTAACAAAATGCAGGAACTTGGCTTAGATGTCAATCCAGGGGATTTTGCAGAAAACTTAACGACTGAAGGAATTAGTTTACCTGATCTGCCACTAGGTACTAAGCTAGCGATAGGTGACAGCTGTATTGGCGAGGTAACTCAAATAGGTAAGGAATGCCATACCCGTTGTGCAATATATTATCAGGCAGGAGACTGTGTGATGCCTAAAGAAGGAATATTTATTAAAGTTTTGCAGGGTGGCGTAGTAGCTGTAGGAGATGATATTAAAGTTATTAATGAGTAAATGAGGTAGATATTAAAATGCATAATGAACTGCCTAGTCTGCTTAAAAACTTAGTTTTAAATATGACGTTAGTTGTCACTATTAGTTATCTAATAAGTCAAACAACACTAATAAAATATTTGCAAAAAAAAAATCATA
>JAWSUQ010000355.1:0-2371 GCA_033549265.1 Bacillota bacterium | reverse complement strand
TATTACTTGCCCTAGTATTTGGTGGGATATCAATTATAGGATGGTATTTTGGGGTGCGATATGGTCTTTTAAGAGCTAATATGCGTTACATTCCAGGAATTGTAGGAGGCTTATTTGGAGGCCCTGCAGTGGGGATAGGCTCTTTAGCCATAAGTGGCTTGCTGCGCATACTAGATGACCCTGGAGGGCTTAGGGGTTTTTATACGGGCATCTCAATGGGTGCTATTGGTGGATTTGCCGGCATGTATTTTAAGCAAAAACGGATAAAAATCTCAACAGTTAATGCAGGGTATGTAGCCGTACTAGCTATGGTTGCCCATTTTCTGATATTGACTCTGTTTGAATCATCCCAATATTCAATAAAAATTTTACTAGAATTAGGCTGGATGCTTTACCTGTTAAACATTGCAGGTGTTATCATTTTTGTGAATATCCTACAGCAAGAGTTTAGGAGGATTGATCATCAAAAGTCTCTTTCAAGTCTTGCTATCATGGAGGAACGAGACAGAATCGCTAAAGACTTGCACGATGGTTTTGCCCAAACCCTTTTTTATTTGAATACTAAAACAGTTACTTTAAAAAAATCAATTGTTAGTGGTAATACAACCAAGGCATTAGATGAGTTAGAACAGGTAAAGGATGTTATTCAGGGAGGCTTTACTGATATCAGACAAACTATATTTAACCTTCGTTCTGTCATAAGCATAGAGGGGGATTTTTTCACTAATCTAAAAGAGTACCTTCAAAAGTTTCAATTTCAAAACTGTATTGCAACGGAATTAATTATAGAAAGCCATTCTGCCCTCCCAAAATTTGCTTTAGAAACAGAAATACATCTTTTTCGGATTGTCCAGGAAGCACTAAATAATGCTTTGAAGCATGCTGAAGCTTCCAAGATCACCTTAAGGGCTAAAGTAATCAAAGGTATGGTGGAATTAACCATAGAAGATAATGGAAAAGGTTTTGATATATACTTGGATAAAGCTAGTAGAAGAAAAAAATTTGGATTAGTTAATATGCAGGAAAGAGCCTGGTCAATTGGAGCTAAATATACGCTAGAATCAGATTTGGGCAGTGGAACTAGAATAAGGTTAACAATACCTATCGAATAAGGCTTATACTGTTAATTATATAGTAGCAATAAATTATGCTGAAAGTGAGAGGAGAGATTTTTGTGGATAAAGTAAAGCTGCTAATTGTAGATGACCATGCATTAGTACGGAAGGGAATAAGCAGCCTATTGGCTGAGGAAGATTCTGTAGAGGTAATAGGAGAAGCAGCAAACGGCTTGGAGGCTTTAGATATTACTAAGGAGCTAATGCCTGATGTTATTTTAATGGATATTAACATGCCGGAATGCAATGGAATTGAGGCAACTAAGCTCATAAAAAAAGAATTGCCCTATGTTAAAATAGTAATGCTTACTGTCTATGAAGATGAACAATATTTATTTGAAGCAGTAAAAAGTGGTGCTCAAGGATATCTATTGAAAAATTTAGAACCAGAAAATCTTGTGGCTTCAATTATGGATTTACTAAAAGGGGAGGCTCCAATTTCACCAAGTATGGCCACAAAAATAATAAACGAATATGCCCATATTACTGCCCGGGATTCTAAAACTGATAACGACTTGACTAGGCGGGAACGAGAGGTATTAGATATGCTTAGTCAGGGGCTGACAAACAAAGAGATAGCCAAGCAGTTAATGATATCGGATAATACGGTACGAAATCATATTCGCAATATATTTGATAAGCTACATTTAGAAAATAGAGTGCAGGCAGCTGCCTATGCCCTGCAAGTAGGGCTGGGGAAAAAAAAGTAATCAAGATTGCGTGCTAGCAAGCACGCTTTTTCACTATACAAGAATAATCAACACTAAGGTCTCTAGATGCATCTAAGGACTTGGCTTAAGCAAGGTTTTTTTTAATTGATTAATTTGCTAAAACACGCAGGAAATCAATCAATATGACGCGAATATTTATTTAGGACAAGATTAATCGTATTGGTGGGTGGCAGCAGTTGCAGCAAGATTTTTTAGTTAATAATAAGAGAAAAAAGAAAACTAAAAGAGTAATCAAAAAGCGAAGGATTATCTTGCTAATTATGCTTACTCTTTTTTTTGTTGCAGCGGTATATATAGTTAATTATATACCAGGCCGGATTGCTGAAATATTAATAAACCTAGAAGAGCTAACTGGGGGAGAAATAATGAGTACAGTTCCAGTAATGGGACTAATTTTAAAGGAAGAGGAAGTAATATTAGCACCCTCCGCTGGACAGCTTGATCTTAAGATAAAGGAAGGGGAAAGAGTATCTGTTGGAGGGATTATAGCGGATATTTCTGGGGGGTATGATGCTCAATTTACTG
>JAWSUQ010000354.1:0-3376 GCA_033549265.1 Bacillota bacterium | reverse complement strand
AGTAGCCTACCTCTACCGCTTGCTTCATTTCTTCCATTGTAGCTCCCATACCAGCCTTGATACCGTGGTTGATACATGGTGCATAAGCGATAATCAATGAAGGTCCTGGATATGCTTCAGCTTCAGCAATAGCCTTTAACGCCTGGTTCATATTGGCTCCCATGGCAATCTGAGCCACGTAAACATAACCACAAGTAGCAGCAATCATACCAAGATCCTTTTTCTTAATGCGCTTACCGGAAGCAGCAAACTTCGCTACTGCCGCCACAGGAGTAGCCTTAGACGACTGACCACCAGTATTGGAGTAAACCTCAGTATCAAATACCAGTACATTTACATCTTCACCACAGGCCAGCACGTGGTCAAGACCGCCGTATCCAATATCATAAGCCCAACCGTCACCACCAACGATCCACTGGGAACGCTTCACTAAGAAGGCTTTTCTGTTGGCAATTTCCCGAACTGTATTATTTTCAACTCCCTCTAGCAGAGGCAACAGCTTAGCCGCTGCTTCCTTAGAAGCCTTTGAGTTATCCTTACCCGCTAGCCATACTTGCAGAGCATCCTTTAGCTCAGCGGAAATATCCTGAACAAGAGCTTCTTCAGCTAATAGAGCTATTTTTTCTCTAATCTTCTTTACTGCAATAGCCATACCATAGCCGTATTCAGCATTATCTTCAAATAGTGAGTTAGCCCAAGCAGGACCTTTGCCTTCTTTGTTCAAGCAATAAGGTGTACTAGGAGCCGAACCACCCCAAATGGAAGAACAGCCTGTAGCGTTGGCAATTGACATTCTATCGCCAAATAGTTGAGTCACTAGCTTAGCATAGGGAGTCTCACCGCAACCAGCACATGCACCGGAGAATTCTAATAGCGGCTGAGCAAACTGACTGCCTTTAACAGTTTCTTTCTCCCAAAGATTATCTTTAATAGTTATCTCGTTCACTGCAAAATCCCAATTAGCTGCCTCTTGGGCAATCTGTACCTCTACAGGCTTCATTACTAAAGCCTTTTCCTTAGCAGGACAAACTTGGGCACAGCTTCCACAGCCAGCACAATCATATGGGCTTACCTGAATGCGATAAGCTAGGCCTGCCAGCTGCTTGCCAATAGCCTTCTTAGCTGCAAATCCTGCAGGAGCTTTTGCCGATTCTGCCTCATCTAATAAATACGGTCTGATGGCCGCATGAGGACATACATAGGAACACTGGTTACACTGGATACAATTATCCATTTGCCAATCAGGAACATTAATGGCAATACCCCTCTTTTCAAAAGCAGCAGTTCCCTGGGGGAAGGTGCCATCCTCTCTGCCTACAAAAGTGCTAACGGGCAATTTGTCCCCTTGCTGTCTATTCATTGGTATAACTACATTTTTGATGAAATCAGGCAGCTCCTTAGTGGCTGCTACCTCAGCATTTGCATCAGCCTGAGCCCAGTGAGCTGGGACTTCTATCTTAACTAAGGCTTCCGCCCCTTTATCAATTGCTTCACAGTTCATGCGAACAATTTTTTCACCCTTTTTACCATAGCTCTTATCAACTGCATCCTTCATATAGGCTACTGCATCCTCATAAGGAATAACGTTAGTTAGCTTGAAGAATGCTGATTGCATCACCATATTAATCCTGCCGCCTAAGCCAATTTCCCCTGCAATGCTTACGGCATCCACTGTGTAGAAGTTAATTTTATTGTCTGCGATAAACTTCTTCATTGAAGCGGGTAGCTTTTGCTCTAGCTCCTCAGGACTCCAGATGCAATTTAACAGGAAGGTTCCGCCTGGCTTTAGCCCTTCCAGGATTTCATACTGATCGACATAAGCTTGCTTGCTACAAGCTATAAAATCAGCTTCGTCAATTAAGTAAGTAGATCTAATTGGCTTTTTGCCAAAGCGCAGGTGAGAAATGGTTACCCCACCAGATTTCTTTGAGTCATAGGCAAAATAGCCTTGGGCATACATGCTAGTGTTGTCACCAATAATCTTAATAGCGTCCTTATTAGCTCCAACAGTGCCATCTGAACCAAAGCCCCAGAACTTGCACCGAGTAGTACCTTCATCCGAGGTATTGATTTGCTCTACTACTGGTAAGCTTAGATTAGTAACATCATCCACGATCCCAATAGTAAATCCATCCTTTGGCGCATCCTGAGCTAAGTTATCAAACACAGCCTTTAGCTGAGAAGGGGTAACATCCTTGGAGCCTAAGCCGTATCTTCCACCAACTACTAGCGGAGTATTTTCCTTGCCATAGAATAGAGACCGCACATCTACATATAAAGGTTCTCCAAGTGCTCCTGGTTCCTTACATCTATCAAGCACCGCAATCCTTTTTACTGAAGCTGGCAATACATCAAAGAAATGTTTAGCAGAGAATGGACGATACAAGCGTACCTTTAACACCCCTACTTTGCCGCCGGCAGCATTTAAATAGTCAACTGTTTCCTCTAAAGCCTCACATACAGACCCCATAGCCACAACTATATTTTCTGCTTCTGGATGCCCGTAATAGTTAAAGGGCAGGTACTTTCTTCCGGTTACTTCACTAATTTTCTTCATGTACTCAGCAACAATCTCCGGTACTGCCTGATAGTACTTATTAGCCGCTTCCTTAGCTTGGAAGAATATATCTGGGTTTTGAGCTGTACCCCGTAGCACTGGATGCTCTGGATTCAGAGCTCTATCTCTAAACTCTTTAATAGCCTGATGGTCTAATAGTTCATTAAATACCTCATAATCTATAACCTCGATTTTTTGGACCTCATGGGAGGTTCTAAAGCCGTCAAAAAAATGAAGGAATGGAACCCGTGATTTGATAGAAGCCAAATGAGCAATTCCACCTAAATCCATAACTTCCTGGACACTGCTAGTAGCTATCATAGCAAAACCAGTTTGTCTACAGGCCATTACATCAGAATGGTCCCCGAAAATAGATAAAGCATGACCAGCCAGGGCACGAGCACTTACATGAAACACCCCAGGCAACAACTCCCCGGCAATCTTATACATATTGGGAATCATCAATAACAATCCTTGAGAAGCAGTAAACGTAGTAGTTAGTGCACCGGCTGCTAAAGAACCGTGAACTGCACCAGCTGCCCCTCCTTCTGATTGCATTTCCGTAACAGTTACTTCTTGACCAAAAATGTTCTTCTTGCCAAAGGCACTCCACTCATCTACCAGCTCTGCCATGGTAGAGGATGGTGTAATGGGATAGATTGCCGCTACATCAGTCATTGCATAAGATACATAGGAAGCAGCAGTATTTCCATCCATAGTCTTCATAACTTTTGCCATTAACATCACTCCTTTATTTAATTTATTTAGAATATTGCTTAAATCAGAAGTTAACTAGTGAAAACATGCTCAAACCCTTGG
>JAWSUQ010000353.1:0-3382 GCA_033549265.1 Bacillota bacterium | reverse complement strand
ATATTCCTTCCAGCTCGCCGAACAATTTCAGCCATATGTTTATGATTAATCACCGGTGGATATCCATAATGATAATTAAGCTGGTAACTAGCTCCATAACCATCAACTATTGCTTTTGTTAACCGTTCTAAGCTATGATGAAGCTTACGGCGAGTCTCGTTATTCAATGATCTACACGTACCCTTTAAATCAACAGTATTTGGAATCACATTATGAGTAGTTCCTCCGCTTATTCGCCCAATGGTTACTACTACTGGTTCTGTAGGATTTACCAGCCTGCTGCCGATTGTTTGCAAGGCATTTATAAGTTGGGCAGCAATTATAATAGGATCTATAGTTTGATGAGGCGCTGCACCATGGCCTCCAGCTCCTATAATTTTCAGCTCAAATACATCAGCAGCAGCCATCATCACTCCCTCTTTGATGCCAATGACGCCAGCAGGATAGTGGGGATTAACATGCAGGGCAAAAATTGCGTCTACGTCAGGATCTTTAAGAACACCCTCATCAATCATTGGCAATGCACCACCAGGGGGAACTTCTTCAGAAGGCTGAAATATTAGTTTAATTTTGCCAGCCAACAGATGTCTTAACTCTCCTAATACCTTTGCCACCCCTAACAAAATGGCTGCATGAGCATCGTGACCACAGGCATGCATTACACCATGAAGTTGAGATTTGCACTCTATATCTGCCTCCTCAATAATTGGCAATGCGTCAATATCTGCTCTTAATGCTATGGTAGGGCCAGCAATCTTCCCCTCAATAACAGCTACTACTCCAGTTTTAGCAATTATTTTAGGCTGTAAACCTTGTTGTTCTAGCACATTAAATATTAGCTCGCTAGTCTTAAGCTCTTTAAATCCAATTTCAGGATGAGCATGAATTTGCCTTCGCCATTTAATTGCTTCAGGAAAAATTAAATCTGTTAACTTATTTATATGCTCTATTATATCAGCATTACTCATTATCAAGTAACCCCTTTTTTCTCAAATCAAGCTTAAAATATGGCGCCATACTCAGATACCGTTCTCCAGTGTCTGGCAGCATTACTACTACTCGTTTGCCTTTTTTAAGCCTAGTAGCTATTTCCATAGCTGCAAAAGCCGCTGCTCCAGCGGAGATACCCACCATTAGTCCTTCTTTTCTTGCTAAATGCATGGCAGTAATATATGCATCTTCATCGCTAACTGGAATTATTTCGTCTATTAGTTCTCTCTTTAATACTTTAGGTACAAACCCCGCTCCTATACCCTGAATTTTGTGAGCACCTGATTTGTTTTCAGTCAACACTGGTGAGCTTTTGGGCTCTACTCCAATTATTTTAACTTCTTTCCCAAGCTCTCTTCTTAGAACTTCCGCCACTCCGGTTATGGTGCCGCCGGTTCCGATTCCAGCTACAAAAGCATCTATTTTCCCTTCTGTTTGCTGTAATATTTCTAAGGCGGTAGTTCTGCGATGAATGGCCGGATTAGCTAGATTATCAAACTGACTCGGCATAAAGCAATTGTCCATGCTATCTACCAGTTCCATCGCTTTTTTAATTGAGCCATCCATCCCATCTTCTCCAGAAGTAAGATAAAGCTGAGCTCCATATGCCTTAAGTAGGTTTTGCCGTTCTAAGCTCATAGTTTCAGGCATAACTAAAATCAGTTTATATTCTTTGGCTGCAGCTACCATTGCTAAGCCAATTCCAGTATTGCCACTAGTAGCCTCAACAATTGTCCCTCCTGGTTTTAACAGTTCTTGCTTTTCTGCCTCCTCAATCATATTATAGGCAATTCGATCTTTAACACTGCCACCAGGATTAAAGTACTCCAGCTTAGCAACTACCTCAGCAGCTCCGTTATTAGTTAGCCGCTGAAGTTTAACCATAGGAGTAGATCCTATTAACTCCAGTACATTATTTGCTATTTTCCAGCTCATTTTCCCACTCCTTTTATAGAATCCCTTAAAATAAAGGGAGGGAGGAAGCTAAAAGCCCCCACCCATGAACATTAATACGTCTACTTCATCTCCCTCATTTAAAGAAAAAGTCGCAAATTCATCTTTAGATATAACATCTCCATTTACATTTACCGTTACTATATCGGGATTTAACTCCAAACCCTCTAATAATGCAGCAATGGTTTTCTCACCTGATAGCTGCTCCTGCTCTCCATTTAAAATTATATTCATTATATTATTCTCCCTTCTGTACAATTAATTTATAGGTATCATCATTTATTTTTTCCATTGAAATAATCTTATGTCCCTCTCCTTTGATGCTGCGAGGCACATTTTGCAAAGGCTCTCCATCTTTAATAATCACCTCTAGCAAATCTCCCGATTCTAAGCCCTCTAGCTTTAGCTTGGTTTTTACAAAAGTAATTGGGCAAGCGTCATTAGTTATATCTAACCTATCCTTAATTTGACTGCTCATCTCTTAACTCTACCTCCTTCAGTACTTCCTCTCTAAACATATCTAGTCCTACCCTATTAACAGTATTTGCTATTCTCTCACCATCTTGACCCAGCTTTGAAAAAGCTGCAATGATTGCTTCACCCACTACAACAACCTGTTCTTCAGGCACAAATTGTAGCATTAGTTGACCCAATTGTGGAAATCTGCCTATCTTCCCCCCTACATATACATGAATACCTTTTTTTTCTGTGATCCAGGCGTCAGTAGGACAAGAAGCAATACAATTACCTTCATGAATACACTTTTTCTCATCTAAAATCGGCTTGCCCTCTACCATAGTGATGGCCTTACTAGGACATACTTTTGCACAAATACCGCAGCTAATGCATTTTTCCTCTTCAAATTTAGGATTCACTGCCCCTACAAAGCCAAAGTCATTTTCTTGTGGCTTAGTGCAAGAATTCGGGCATCCTGAAATAGCTAGCTTCGTTTTTTTCCCTACCTCTCTACCAAAAAAAACCTCATCTAAATGGCTACCTATTTCTCTTGCATTTATTAAGCCATAGCCACACACCTCGTTGCCTGGACAGGCGATAACTGATCTGATTCGAGGTCCACAGGTTCCAGTAAGCAAACCTAGTTCAGAAATTTCTTTTTTGATGTTTTCATACTGATTAATATGAACATAAGGTATCTCTACTCCCTGTCTTGTAGTAAAGTGAACATATCCCTTGCCATATTTATCAGCTAACTTCGTTACGCCCTTTAATTGCTCTGTAGTCATATTGCCACCTTTAGTTCTTAGGCGCATTATATAATAATCCTTTTGGATTTGTTTTAAAAAGCCACCCTTTTTTAGCTCATTGTAGTCAATTTTCATTCAGCTCACACCTTTTCTCCTTTAGTTTTGTCAGACTCCGCAGCATAGGGGAGGCTTACCTTGAGCTGGCACGATTTGATTGGCCTTAGCCCACACTA
>JAWSUQ010000352.1:0-3389 GCA_033549265.1 Bacillota bacterium | reverse complement strand
CAACATAAACCTTAGCTCCTAATGGTATGGTTTTAGGGTCAACAGCAATTACCCCTACATAGGGCATGATGCCTGTGAAGGTTGGGTTGCCTGTATGCGTATAGGCCGTAGCCTCCATATTCATTACCTTCGTAGCTTCAGTAAGCACCTGCCTTAACTCTTCTTCCTGCAAATTATAATAGCTTCCTCTAGAAGCTGCCACTTGCACGGGCTTACCTGCTCCATACACCACTAATTCTGGCTTTGGCTCATGAATTTGTTCTTCCCACATTATGTTTCTAGAGGTTTCTACTCCATCCTCATACTTAAGCTCTACTAATCTCTGTAGTAAACCCGGTTCTCCCGTATCTATGACTCTTTCCTGCCCTTCCAACAGACGGTAATCAGGCTGTCGAACAATTGGATAATCTATTTCTTCTTCTTCAATAATAGTCATTTCTCTAATTCGTGTTACTTTAATGAAGTTTTCATCTATATCACCCTGGGGCCAAAAGTTTGCCTCCACCCAATCATTTGGCCCCAGCTCTACTCCTTGCTGTAATAAAACCTGCTTAACATCGGGTACAGGAACCATTATCTCTCTAATTTCTCCATCTACCATTAGAATTGTCTTTGCTCCCCGGATTATGTTTACATCCATTTCATCTTGTAGCCAACTGTTTTGTTTTTGCATCAAGATATCGGTATCAGCTAGTTCTATCTCTTGCTCTTCTAACAGCTGCTTGACCGTAACTTTATGAGTTAAAACCTGGCGAACTTCTCCGTCAACATAGATATTTACAACCTTTTCCTCAAAAATATAGGTGCCCATGATACCTATAACCAGCATTATTGATAAGCTTGCAATTAAAATTAAGCTCAAGCTCCTTTTTCTGTCTTCCATTTTCTCCACCTCAAATTTGTGCGCTTCTATCAATCCTATGTCCAAAGCGCATAGTTTTATTCCCCAATAATAGTATTTCCATAATTTACAATTATTAAAACAATAACGCCCATATTTCTGGTAAATTAGCCCAACTATAGGTGGCATAAACAATAATAAGCCCCAGCATTAGCTAGGGCTTATCTATAATCTCAATCTAATATATGATTGAAATAAGGATTGGTCACAAATTACAGTTAAAATAAGACTTTTGCCTACTCTAATTTAATGCTGAAATAAAAAAATATGCCTGTTTCAAATAACTGGCATATTCATTCTTAATATATTAATTTTCTATTTTAAATAGCTTAAACCCATTTTCTTTAGTCTTAGTGGCTATTTCCTCTACCTCTATTTCTCTTAAAGCAGCTATCTCTTCAGCTACTAACGTCACGCGGGCCGGCTCATTCCTTTTCCCCCGAAAGGGATGAGGTGTTAAGTAGGGACAGTCTGTTTCTATTAAAAGCCTGTCTAATGGCACTTTCTTGGCTATCTCCTTTGGCTTAATAGCATTTCCAAAGGTCACTGGCCCTGCCAGGGAAATGTAGAAGCCTAAATCAAGGCATTGTTGCGCCATTTCCCAGCTGCCAGAAAAACAGTGCAGCACTCCTGTTAGGCTGCCATCTTGCTCATTTGAGAGAATATCTAAGATATCCTGATGAGCATCCCGATCATGAATGATTATAGGCAGTCCTACCTTTTTAGCTAGCGCTAATTGCCTGAGGAACACTTCCTTTTGTATTTGGGGCTCTGAAAAATTATGAAAATAGTCTAAGCCCATTTCACCAAGAGCTACCACCTTTGGAGCCACAGTTAGCTGCTCTAGCTCTTGCCATTGCTCCTCATTTTTCATGCTCTTGGCATCATGGGGATGAACTCCCACACTGGCAAAAACACCAGGGAACCTATTAGCAATATCTATTGATCTCTTAGAGGAGGCCAAGGTTATCCCTGCATTCAATATGGTGTTGACTCCAACAGCCCGAGCCCGGTCCACCACCTGATCTATGTCCTCATTAAACTGCTTATCGTCTAAATGGGCATGAGTGTCAAAAAACATGTATAAACTCCTTCCATAACTCCCTATATTAGTAGCCCGTAGTTAATGGTGAGCGGATTGCTAACTACCTACTTAACCACACTTCCAGATTCTAAGCCGCTGGCTATTGTCACCACCTCTAGGTTTCCTTTGTCGTCAGAGGCTGCCAGAATCATTCCCTGGGACTCGATGCCCCTTAGCTTAGCAGGCTTTAAATTAGCTACAAGGATAACTTTTTTACCTATTAGCTCATCCGGCTGATAATGCATTGCAATACCAGAGACTACCGTTCTTTCCTCTTGTCCCACCTTTAGCTGCAGCTTTAACAACTTGTCTGCCTTAGGAACTTTCTCACAATTTATGACCTCAGCTACTCGCAGGTCTACCTTAAAGAAGTCTTCAATGCTTATTTGAGCCACACCTGGGATTTCTTCTGTGTCGGTATTTTTCACCTCAGCTTTAACAGATTTCCCTTCCTGCTCCTTCGACTTCCCTGGTTGTTCCTCTTCATTAAGCTCTAAAGTAGCCAAATCAATTCTTGGGAAAATAGGCTCCCCTCTATTAATTTTAGTTCCAGTAGGAATACCGCCCCAAGCTTTAGTGCTTTCCCAACTGTGGGCGTCAATTTCCTTTTCTATACCTAGTTGAATCCAAACCTTGTCTGCCAGACGAGGCATAAAGGGAGTAGCAAGGATGGTGACGATTCTAATTACTTCCGCTAATGTATATAGCACTGTATCTAAGTAGTCTCTTTTGGAGGGGTCCTTAGCTAGAGCCCAAGGTGCTACCTCATCAATATACTTATTAGCTCTTCCTACTAAGCGCCAGATAGCTGTAAGAGCATTATTTAGCTCTAGTCGCTCCATGAGCAAATCTACTTGGGTAGTTATTTCTTTTGCTAATCCCACTATTTCCTGCTCTAATTCCGTCACAGGACCCGGTGTGGGAATCTGCCCCTCACCGAATTTATCAATCATTGAGGTAGAGCGACTTAGTAAATTACCGAAGTCGTTTGCTAAGTCAGTATTAATCCGCTTTACCAGTGCTTCTTCAGAATATTGGCCATCTTGACCAAAAGGCATATCCCTTAGTAAGAAGTATCTGATAGCGTCTACTCCATATTTATCTATCAACACATTGGGATCAACTACATTGCCCTTTGACTTTGACATTTTACCTTCTGATAAAAGTAGCCAGCCATGACCAAAAACTTTCTTAGGCAGTTCGATTTCTGCTGCCATTAAGATAATTGGCCAAATAATAGTATGAAACCTAACAATATCCTTCCCAACTAAATGGACATCACAGGGCCAAAATTTTTCACATCTTTCACTGCCAGGCCCTAAGGCTGAGTAATAGTTAGTTAAAGCATCAAACCAAACATATATTACGTGTTTTTCGTTTATAGGCACCTGAATGCCCCAGTCA
>JAWSUQ010000351.1:0-3418 GCA_033549265.1 Bacillota bacterium | reverse complement strand
AGCCAACCGGAAACTTTAAGGAGTTCTTAATGGGTGAGGTCCGTTACTCCTCATTAGCTAAGTCCTTCCCAGAAGTAGCTGAAGAGCTCTTTGAGCAAGCTGAAAAGGATGCCAAAGAGCGCTATGAAAGCTACAAGCGGGCGGCAGCTGACGGCTGCTAGTATAGAGCTTCTTAATTAAATAACTAAATAAAAAGGCAGTTGGAAAGCAAATTTAGCTTTTCCGGCTGCCTTTTAATATTTTTACTTGTATAAATGCTTTGCTATATTAAGCACATTAGGCCAATTTGAAGTAATCCGCTCACCTAAAGTTACGACTTAAAAGTTTCTAACCTTGCTTCTTAAAACTCCTCAACTCGCTAGCGCTCAAACAGACGGAGTTATCTCAGAAGCTGCGCTAAGAAACTTTAGTAGCCTTCACAAAAGGTTCGCTAAATTACTTCAAATTCTCCATCTTCTCAGAGACAAAACAATAGGCATTAAGATGCTAGAAAAAAAATTTCGCAAGGTCTTTACTTAATAGTAAGAGATTTTTATTGCAAATAAACGAACGGTTGCGAAAGCTTTATAAAATTTCTTAGTGAAGTTTTGTGAAGAAACTTCAACTGTCTGAGCGGAGCGAGTTTTGGAGTTTCACAAAACGAACTTAGAAATTTCAAAGCTGGAGCTCTAGTGAGTGTTTTGCTATGAAAATCTCTAACTTACGTCAAAGAGAATTCAATCTATGGCATCCAACGAAGTATAAAGATTTACACAAGCGATGCAAAAAGTTCCATCAAGTCTTTGTCCAATTTGCCGTCTTTTACCATGAAGCCCATTATTTCCAGTGCTTTTGTCACTGGCATTCCTTTTTTATAGGGCCTGTCACTAGCAGTAAGAGCGTCAAATATATCTGCAATAGCAAGAATCCGAGCCTCTAGGGGAATCTTTTCTCCTGACAGTTGACAGGGGTAGCCTTTGCCGTCTAAGTGCTCATGGTGCATGGCGGCCAACAGGGGGACCCGGGCGTATTTTTTAGTGAAGGGCATCTTAGCCAGCATTTTATCTGTAATTTCCACATGAGCCTCCATTATCTTCCGTTCATCATCTGTCAAAGTTCCTTTAGGGATAGTTAGGCAAGTCAGCTCTTCTGCCGTCAGGAGGGAACGGCGTTGACCGTCACTAGACTGATAGCTATGCTGTGCCAAGGCTTCTAGCTGCTCTTTAAGCTCTGGATCAATAAAGGTGGCAGGATTGTCTGCCCTAACTATTAGCTCCTTAGCTGCTCTTAATTTCTCTAGGCGCTCCTGATGGGCAATAAGCTCCTTGGTAGCAGACTCCTGCTGCTCCGATTCAATAAGCTTAAGCTGTGTTCGAAGGGAGCTACTATTTTCCTGTTCTATGGCAAGATCTATTCTCATCATTACTATTTCTAAATGGCTATCTAGGCGGCTGGCCTTATTCATAACGCTTAAAGGGGTAGCGATTTTTCCTACATCATGGAGCCATCCGGCCATGGCTAGTTCATCTAATCTGTCCTGGTCAAAATTTTCTTCAGCAAAAGGTCCTTCATTACAGCTATTTAATGCTTTTGCTAATGAAAGTGATAGCTGACTCACCTGTTGGCTGTGACTGGCGTTGTAGGGGGTTTGGGCGTCAATGGCGGTCACCATCACTTGGACAAAGGACTGGAATAGGTTTTCAATATCCCCTACTAGCTGCATATTAGTTAGGGCGATAGCCGCTAAAGAGGATAAGGCTTCTATAATGTTTTGGTAGTCTGTATCAAAGGGAATCACTTGGGTGTCGGTGGTGTCCAAAGCGTTGATTAGCTGGAGTACACCAATAATCTCCTCTAAATGGTTTCTTAGCGGAATTACTAGCATGGACTTAGTGTGATAACCGGTCATTTCATCGTATTTACGGGGACCAGAGAAATCAAAACCCTCGGCTTGATATACGTCTGGAATATTAATAGACTGGCCGGTAATAGCACAGTATCCCGATACATACTCTAAAGCCAGCGGAACTGGGGGTAGATCTACTT
Source organism: Bacillota bacterium (assembly GCA_033549265.1). Taxonomy (GTDB): domain Bacteria; phylum Bacillota; class Desulfitisporia; order Desulfitisporales; family JAWSUQ01; genus JAWSUQ01. Next base: position 1,393 of record JAWSUQ010000351.1, on the reverse strand, counting down.
CTTCCCCTTTACCCCCTAAAAAAGTATTCATAGTTTGGTTGTGAATTATTTTGATTTTAAGCTGCTCTTTTTCTCTTAGATAGAGAGTACCAGCGTCAGCGTTAGTGATACGACGGGCTTCAGATATTATCATCTCCAGCAGTTTATTACGGTCCTTTTCAGCAGATAATGCTATGCCAATGGCAAGCAAATTATCTAGCTGCTGATTAATCTGGTTATGACAAGATGGCGGTATTGATTCTTGTTTATTAGTAGCCATTAATATCCTCCCTTTTATTTGTTTAAAGTTAATTTCTAGAGTATTTTGCAACATTCCATGTTATGGTTGTTAATTCCTGCAGAGGGAAACTTTTTTCATACCTTTTGTACAAAAAATGGAAGTTTTTAAAAGGAAAAACACATTGATTGAAGAATAGCTTAAATATACCTTTGTAATACCATAGGCCTCAAAGATTCTAGAGCAGTCTAATTGAATTATTATAACTAGGTTTTTAGATAAAGGGTGATGGCATGAGAATTTTAATTAGAATTATTGCAATAAGTATTTTTCTTTTTTTATTAGGAAATAGTGCTTTTGCTGCAGAAATTCCGGTGAGAGCTATTATTACTAAACTAGAAGGGTCTGTTATGATTCAGGCCCAAGGCAAAGCTATAGCGGTACCAGCTATCTTGGGGACAGAGCTCAAGGTAGGAGATAGAATTATTACCGGAACTAATGGCACCCTAGAGATTCGTTTTAGTGATGATAGTATTAGTCGAGTCTCACCAAATGCTCGGGTTGAGGTGGAAAGGCTTCACATTGATACTTCAGATAACTCTAGCATCACGGTATTAAAAAGCACTATGGGGAAAATATGGAATAAGGTTCAGGAATTAACTAATAAAAATTCGCGTTTTGAGGTCAATACTCCTGCTGCTGTAGCGGGTGTCAGGGGAACTGCTTTTTTAGTAGATGTGCAGAATCTGATGAACTCAACAATCCGTGTATATGAAGGAACAGTAGGAGTAGTATCAAGTGAAAGCCCCACTGATACCTCGGTTCAAGAGATACTGGTTAACTCCAATGAGCAAGCTCGCGTAGAAACAGGAAGCGCCCCTGCCAAAGGGAGTGAAGAGCTGGATGTTATGTTAGTTGATGAATGGGAGAAAGATAATTTGGCAGAGGATCTCCCTATAGTTTATATATTAGTGGAAACAGAAGTGAAGAATATTCAGCTTGCCAAAGCGGATGAGAAAATCCAACAGAATCAGTTAGAGTTGGAACTGTTGGTTAAGGAAATAGAATTATTAAGACAGCTTCAGCAGGAGAATTTAGATGAAACTAAATTAGCAGAGCTAAAACTGTTAGAAGAGCAGTTACATCAGGAAATAGAGCTAATTAGAGGTATCATAG
>JAWSUQ010000350.1:0-3427 GCA_033549265.1 Bacillota bacterium | reverse complement strand
AAGAGAGGGCGTGACCATTACTCCCTTGAGACCCGCGGGAACAGTTGAGTTCCCGGATGGTGACCGGCTTGACGTTGTAACAGAAGGAAGCTTTATCAACAGCAACTTTCAAGTAAAAGTTGTGAAGGTTGAAGGAACTAGAGTTTTAGTGCGAGAAGTAAAAAAAGATACAAACTAATATTACATATAGTAAGCAATAAATTTTAATATATAAAAATTTAAAAAAACCAAAGGAGGATGAAAGTTATGCTAGAAATTGCTACATTATTTATGTTTCTGTTTGCCTTAATCTTTATTTCCTTATTAGTGTACCTAATTCCAGTAGGGCTATGGATCTCAGCTCTAGCGGCGGGAGTCAAAATAGGTATTATGACGCTAGTAGGGATGAGATTCCGTCGGGTACCACCTAACCGCATTGTTTCTCCGTTAATTAAAGCGGACAAGGCGGGCTTGAGCCTAACAGTAAATCAGCTAGAAGCCCATTTCTTAGCTGGTGGTAACGTTGACAGGGTAGTAAATGCATTAATTGCAGCTGAAAGGGCAAATATTCCTTTAGCTTTTGAACGAGCTGCAGCTATCGATCTTGCTGGTCGAGATGTACTAACTGCAGTACAGATGAGTGTTAATCCTAAAGTGATTGAAACTCCTGTAGTGGCAGCTGTAGCCAAGGATGGTATTGAGGTTAAAGTTAAAGCTAGGGTAACAGTTAGAGCAAATATTGACCGCTTAGTAGGTGGTGCAGGTGAAGAAACAATTATTGCTCGTGTTGGTGAAGGAATTGTAACAAATGTTGGTTCTGCTGCTAGTCATAAGGATGTCCTTGAGAATCCTGACAATATCTCTCGAACAGTATTGAGTAAAGGACTGGACGCAGGAACGGCCTTTGAAATTTTATCAATTGATATTGCTGACGTAGACGTAGGTAGAAATATTGGCGCCAGCTTGCAAACTGATCAAGCTGAAGCAGATAAGCGTATTGCTCAGGCTAAGGCTGAAGAGCGCAGAGCAATGGCGGTGGCCAGAGAGCAGGAAATGGTAGCTCAGGTTCAGGAAATGAGAGCTAAGGTGGTTGAAGCTGAGGCGGAAGTACCAAGAGCTATGGCACAAGCACTAACAGAAGGAAAGTTAGGCGTTATGGATTACTATCAAATGCAAAATATTTTAGCTGATACGCAAATGAGGGAAGCTATTTCAGAAACAGGAAATGATAGAAATGCTACTAAGAATACTATTGACACCAAGGACAAGGACAAAAAATAAGATAGTTCAGTAACTGACTAGCAAAACAGTTACTTTTTGAGGAGGTGGTTGCCATAGATAATCTGTTTGGGCTAATTATATTTATTGTATTTATCCTGTTGAGGATGATGGGTTCAAAAAATCCACCGCCACCTCGGAGGCAAGAGAGGCCTCCTGCCCAAACTCAGGAGCCAACTAGACCGGCTGAGGTAAAAGCAAAGCCTCAAAGAAGAGAAGTTGAAGATGAATTCTTTCCTATTCCTGATGACTTGAGAGAGATATTCGGACTGCCCCCAGTAGAGCGGGAGGAGAAGAAGGTTCTCAAGCCTAAGAGCACCACAATTAAAGAAAAAACCCAGGAATATAATTTGAATGCGGCACCGAAGGATGAGAAAACACCAGAATTTACTGAGTTGAAACCATCAGCTCCGATTGAGCGAAAGGCGGTAGCAAGTACTGGCCTAGGGGTAAATATCTCCTTAAACAAGAAGGAAGTGCTGCAGGGAGTTATTTGGGCCGAGATACTGCATAATCCAAGAGGTAGAAGGCGAGGTCCATATAGTAGAATTGGGCGTCTATAATTCAAAATGACACAGTCATAATTGGCTGTGTCATTTTTTTGTAGTTGCTTCGACAGACATAGTCATAAAGCTACAAATTACACAGCAGGAAAAAAATTTGTTATATGGAATTAATATGAGGATTAAATTGTTATGAAATACTTACCAAAAGCCCTATTGTGCAATTTTTAAGATTTGATACCATTGTAAAGGATAAAAGGAAAATCCTGCAAGGAGGAGTTACCTTGAGCTTAGAGCAAGAAAAGCTGGATATGATTATGAAGCCATCTATTGCTGTATTATCCTGGATAGTATTTGTAGTACTCATAGTTGCACTAGAGCCGCCGCAGGTCCTGCTGTTGTCTGGCGTTTTTCCTGTGCTTATTTACAGCTTAGCTGGAGGAATTAAGGGTGCTCTGTTAAGCTGGTTGGTGATGTCTGCTACCATTATGTTGCTAGGTCCTGTTGTCTATCAAGGAGATATGCTTAATGCAGATAAAGCGTTTGGATTAATGGTAATGTTGCCCATTGCTGTAGCTATGGGCATATTTCAGGATGTCAACCACAAGCTTAAATTAACTCAAGGTCAGCTTACGGCTGCCAAGGAAAAGCTACAAACGCTAGTGAATGAAATTCCAGAGGTGCTAGGCAGTATTACCTACCCTAATCTGCAGGTTGACTATATCAGTCCATCTTGTAAAGAGGTGCTAGGCTACAGCCCTGAGGAGTACTATCAAAATCCGCAACACATCATAAAAAGTGTATATCGAGAGGATCGGAAAAAAATCAACAACTTCTTAAAATTAATAACTCGAACTAAAGCTACTGAGAGCTTTACAATTCGTATCTGGAATCGTAATAAGGATAAAATGGTTTGGCTAGAAAATAGAGTTAAGCCTATTTTAGATCACAATAATGAGATTATTAGGTTAGATACTATTTCAATAGATATCACGGAAAAGAAACTAGTTGAAAAGAAGCTATGGTGGGAAAAAGAGTTTTCAAAACTAATTGTAGAAAAAACTCCTGCTATTATTATAGGAGTTGACCGCCAAGGAAAGATAATCCTATTTAATAAAGCATTAGAAGAACTGACTGGTTATAATAGAGAGCAAGTCCTTGGAAAGTCCTATAGCAAGCTGTTTGTTCCAGTTAAGGAAAGAAGCGAAACAGATGAATTTATCCGAAGCATGTTCTTAGAAAACAAAACCGCAAAACGACAAGGCAAAATAATTACTATTGATGGAAAGCTGAAGTATATCTCCTGGAATAATAGTACCATAACCGATATCAATAGACAGAATAGTGCTATTGTGGGAATTGGTACCGATGTGACGATGGAGCTGCAAGCTAAAGAGGAGCTGGAGAAAAAGCATAGGCAGTTGATGGTGGCTCACGACAAGGTGAGAGAGCTTAGTGAACGCGATTTCTTAACAGATGTTTACAATCGCAGATATTTTGAAAAATGCTTATCAGACATGGGGAAGGAAGTGAATAAACCCACTAGTATCATGGTGGTTGACATAGATGGGTTAAAGCTAATTAACGATATCTACGGCCACGCCAAAGGTGATCAACTAGTAAAAGCTGTAGCCAAGCATTTGACCTATCCACTAAGACAAGAGGAC
>JAWSUQ010000349.1:0-3431 GCA_033549265.1 Bacillota bacterium | reverse complement strand
ATAACAAAGGTACAGCAGCTAGAACAAAAAATAAGGACTAAAATATACAGCCAGGGTCTGATAGCTAAACATAACTTTAGTGATATCGTAGGGAAAAGCGAAAACATGTTACAGGTAGTTAATAAAGCTCTTAAATTTGCTGAAACAGACTCTACTATTCTTTTGCTGGGAGAGAGCGGAACAGGTAAGGAAATGTTTGCCCAGAGTATTCATAATGCTAGCAGTAGACGAAAAGGCCCTTTCGTCGCTATTAATTGCGCTGCTTTGCCTGAGAACTTACTGGAAAGTGAACTATTTGGCTACGAAGAGGGAGCGTTTACAGGTGCTAGAAAAGGTGGTAAACAGGGGCTGTTTGAGTTGGCCCATCGGGGAACAATATTCTTAGATGAGATAGGTTCTATTAATCTCGCTCTTCAAGGTAGACTGCTTCGGGTGCTTCAGGAGCGAGAGGTAATGCGGGTGGGCGGTAATCAGGTGATTCCCGTTGATATACGCATCATTGCCGCTACTAATGAAGACTTAGGTGAAAGGGTGACTTTTGGCCAGTTTCGCAACGACTTATTTTATCGCTTAAATGTATTAAAGCTATTATTACCGGCACTACGGGAAAGAACTGGGGATCCAGAGCTACTGTTAGAATACTTTATAAATAGCTGTAACCAAAAGTTCGGTAAAAAGGTTGTAGTTACAAATAAGGACTTATTTAACTGGGCTAATAGCTATTATTGGCCAGGGAATATTAGGCAGCTAGAAAATTTCGTTGAACGATTAATAATCTTAGCAGAGTTAGAATCTCAAAATTCCGAGATAATTTACCAGCTGATTTATGAAACCGAAAGTGAGATAGGAAAATGCTGCAGCCCAAAGTTTACTGATAAACCTTATAATAAGGATACTATAACTGTTGAGGTGGCTTCCTTAGCGGAGATGGAGGACCAACTGATTAGAAAAATTGCTGATACCAAAGGTTTTAGTAAAGAGGAATTGGCCAAGCTCCTAGAGGTTAGTCGCACTACCTTATGGAAAAAACTGAAAAAAGAAGGTTAAAAGGGTGAGAGAGTATGATGAATAAAACAACAGTCAGAGTAAGATACCAAGAGACAGACCAGATGGGGGTGGTATACAACTCCAATTATATAGTGTGGTTTGAGGTGGGGCGAACAGAGCTCTGTCGTTATATTGGCATAAGCTATCGAGAAATGGAGCAACAGGACGCTTTTCTGCCGGTGGCGGAGGTAAACTGCCGCTATAGAAGTCCAGCTTTTTATGATGATGAAGTAACAATTGAAACAGCAATATCAAAACTAACACCTGTGCGAATTCAATTTTCTTATAAACTTTGGCGGCAAGAAGAATTATTGGCAACAGGAGAAACTGTACACGGATTTACTAATAAAAATGGCAAGCTTATTAAGTTGAATAAAACCCATCCGGACATATGGCAGGTATTACAGCAAGCTTATAAGCAATAACTAAACAGGCTGCTGACAACTGTTTTTTCGAAATTATTGAAAATTGCGAATTTAACAAAGGATTTATTTATTCTAAATTGAATATGATTACTAATAGGTGCTAAAATCTTTTGGGAGTGGTTTTATGAGATTTATTGGATTTACCGATGATAATAGTACTGAGATGCTAGATCAGCTTTTAACTAACCTCAGTAGCGACAAAGAGGTAAAGGCAATTATAATGCTTATGGCGGAAAATTGCAGCTATACGTACCTAGAGATGCAGCCCCAGCTTCAAGGCTGCTCTGTTCCAGTGTATGGAGCAATTTTTCCATCAATAATCTACCAATATAAAAATTATAACAAAGGGATAGTGGCTATCGGTGTTACTGAGGACATTCATGTCAAAGAAATTCGCTTTGCTGATATGAATTTAGAGGATCAGCTGTATGATTTTCGAAACAAATGTCAAGGTGCTAGCAGTAAAAACGAAAGCAACTTAATGATGGTTCTGCTGGATGGATTTAGTGAGAACGGAGCAAAATTTACTAGTCAGCTTTTTTCCGTTTTTCATACCTCTACTAAATATATTGGTGGAGGAGCTGGTGGACGTTCCTGCAAGCAGTTTCCTTGTGTTTTTAGTGCAGATGCAATTTGGCAGGAAGGAGGATTGCTGATATATGCCCGGAGGGATAGTTCCTTTGGAATAGAGCATGGCTGGGTACCCCTTTATGGACCATTGATAGCCAGTGCGGTTAAAGGGAAGCTGCTTTGCTCATTGAGCTGGAAAAATGCCTTAGCAGTATATAAGAGTATTATATGGAAGACAAAACAAATAGAGGTTAACCATGATAATTTTTTTGATATAGGGAATACCTTTCCCTTAGGAGTTTGGAATATTAATCAACAATATGCTATTAGAGATATTATTGGCTTGGAGAAAAATAACATTCGACTGGCTGCCCCAATTCAGCAAGATGAAGTGTTATCTATTATGACAGGCTCAGTATTTTCTTTAGTGAAGGCTGCGGCAAAAGCAGCAGTAAATGCTGTTAACAATCGTCCAGCTGAGTCAAGCTTTAGCCTAGCACTTATTATAGATTGTGCTTCTCGTGAAATGTTTCTGAAGGAGCATTTTGCCAGAGAGCTTAATGCTATTGAAAAAGAGCTATCTAAGTATGATTATCCCTCCATCGGAGCCTTGACTATTGGAGAGATTGCTTCAAAAGAAGATGAATTTTTAGAGCTACATAATAAAACGGTAGTGGTGGGATTGATATAATGGAATTTTCAATGAAAACTGCGGCCAGGATAGCAATGTTGTATGAGATTGCTAACAGTATTGGTAACGAGTTAGAGCTCCAAGCAATGCTGGATATTTTTTTGGAAAAGGTGATAAGTAAAACAGGTTGTACTGTAGGTGCAATTAGATTGTTGGATGAAGTTCTCAGAGATAATGGGGAACCTAATATGTTCGTACTAGTGTCCGTTATTCATTATGACCGCAGAAAGATCCTTAACAAAATGATAAAGGGCAATCATTTTTTAATGACAAAATGCCTCGATAATCAGCAACCTATTGTTTTCAATAAGATAGGTAGTGAGCTAGTTGATGAGGTGCTCATAAACCCTACAGGTAAAGAAAAATCCATTCTTATGCTGCCAATTGGAACCCTAGGAATTTTTCGCATATGCTCTGGGAAGGAAGGTTTTTTTGATGAAGCTATTGTTAATATATTAGCAACTTTAATGCCACGGCTGGAAAAAGCCATTAATTCCTGTCTTTTATACGAGGAGAGAGGAAGGCTGTTACAAGAGCTAGAGCAGCAAAAAAATAACGCTATAGCAGCCTCCAATTTTAAAACACAAATCTTAGCAAATACAACTCATGAGCTAAAAACCCCTCTTAATGTTATTATAAATTTTACTCGACAGCTTCAGGAGGAACTCCCTCAAATTAACAGTGTAAAAGAAAAAAAC
>JAWSUQ010000348.1:0-3437 GCA_033549265.1 Bacillota bacterium | reverse complement strand
GTTTAAGATTTGTACTAAAGCTTTAGCCTTAGGAGGTACAATTAGCGGTGAGCATGGTATCGGCCTGCTAAAAAGACCTTATTTAAATAAGGAATTTTCGCCTGAAGCTATTAACATAAAAAAGCGCATTAAGCTAGCCTTTGATCCAGAAAATATCCTTAATCCTGATAAGATTGTGGAGGTAGGGAAATAATGAGTATATTAAAGGATCCCAAAAATTACGAGCTCTTAAATACATGTAACAAGTGTGGTTTTTGTCAAGCAAATTGTTATGTTTATAGGGAGGTGCTCAACGAAGCATATTCCACCAGAGGGAGATTACGCTTAATAAAAGCTGTTGCAGATGGTCAAATAAGTAGAACTAGCACATACGAAAAGATAATTAATAGCTGCTTAATGTGTGAAGAATGTTCAAAGAACTGCCCTAGCGGTGTTCAGGGCCATAGCTTAATTCAGCTAGCTCGAGAGGATTTATTTAAAGAAAAGGGAATTCCATTTGTTAAAAAATTCCCTATAGAATCTGTCTTAGCTAATAACAACAGTCGTAAGCTGTACTTCAATTCCTTCAGGCTTATTAAAAATATTATAGTAAACCCGATTAAATCCTTACACTCCATCCGAGGCATTAATGTTAAATCCTTGCCTATAGCAGAACAGGATTTTCTTACTAACTACAAATCTCGGCCAGCTAAGGCCAATACAAAATTAAAGGTAGGTTTCTATGTTGGCTGTATGCTAAACCATACCATGCCTCAGGCAGCAGAATCAGTAGTAAATGTACTTGAAAAATTTGGCTGCCAGGTTATAGTTCCGAAAGAACAACGCTGCTGTGGTACCCCTGCTTTCGTCTATGGGCATAACAGTCTAGCACAGGACTTAGCCAAACATAATGTTCAACTTTTTGACAATCTCGATGTAGATTTTGTGGTAACAGCCTGTGCATCCTGTGGCAGTATGTTGAAAAAAATGGGAAGGATTTTGGGAATAAATAACGAACTTAATGAAAGTGCACAAAAATTTTCTAATAAAGTACGGGATATTACAGAACTATTAGTAGACGAATTAGGCATTGATTTAAGCAATGAGTTAAGTACACTATCTGGGAAGGTCACCTATCATGATCCTTGTCACTTGGTACGAGGCCAAAATGTATCTGCCCAACCTCGTAAAATATTACAAGAGCTGCCAGGCCATACTTATATTGAAATGCCTGGAGCCAGCAAGTGCTGTGGGGCCAGTGGCATGTTTCAAGGCTTTTACCCAGAGGAGGCCACTTCTATTAGTAACAAAAAAATAAATAATATTTCTTCCACTAATGCAGATTATGTGGTTACTAATTGTCCAGCCTGTCATCACCGTATTCAAGGCAGCTTGATTTTAAACAAGCAGCCCCAAAAAGTTGTTCATATTGCTCAGCTTCTTGACAATGCATCCGTTAAATAATTCTTATTGTATTTGGAAGCACAGCTTTTTCAAATAAAAAATAACAAAGTGAAAGGGGAATTATTATTATGTTCAAAGAATTAAACCCACCTGTGAGAACTCTTATGGGACCTGGACCAAGCACAGTGCATCCCCAGGTTTTGAAGGCAATGGCAACACCTTTGCTTGGACACCTAGATCCTAAATTTTTAGAGATAATGAATGATACTATGGAATTGTTACGTGAGCTTTTTGAAACAAACAATAAGTTGACCATGTCTATGTCAGGAACAGGCAGTTCTGGTATGGAAACAATTTTTGTCAACCTCTTGGAGCCTGGCGATAAAGCCATCGTCTGTATCCATGGAGTTTTTGGAATGAGAATGGCTGATGTAGCTGGCAGAACAGGTGCAACTGTTATTACTGTTGAAGCCCCTTGGGGTGAAGAAATCAAGGCAGAACAGGTGCAGCAAGCAGTTAAAGATCATCCTGATGCTAAATTAGTGGCTATTGTTCAAGCTGAAACCTCAACAGGCGTGTACCAGCCATTAACTGAAATTTCTAAAATAGTAAAAGGTGCAGGTATGCTATTATTAGTAGATGCTGTTACTTCTTTAGGTGGCATGGAGGTTGGAGTTGATAAGTATCAGATTGATGCCATTTATAGTGGTACTCAAAAAAACTTAAGTATTCCACCGGGACTTGCTCCTGTTTCCTTTAGCGAGCAAGCTCTTGAAGTATTAGGAAAGCGAAAAACAAAAGTACAAAGCTGGTATTTAGACCTCACAATGATCCAAAATTACTGGGGTCAGGAGCGCTTCTATCACCATACTGCACCTATCTCTATGGTTTATGCTCTTAGAGAAGGCTTGAGATTAATATTAGAAGAGGGTCTAGAAAATGTCTATAAACGCCACATGACTTTAGGACGCGCTTTACAAGGCGGTTTAACCGCTATGGGACTTGAGCTAGTCGTTAAGGATGAAGCTATTCGTTTACCTAACCTTACTTCTGTAAAAATCCCAGAGGGAATTTCTGACGCTGAGGTTAGAGGCAGATTATTGAACGAATTTGATTTAGAAATTGGCGGTGGCTTAGGTGACTTAAAAGGCAAGGCCTGGAGAATCGGTTTAATGGGTTATGCTTGTAAAAAAGAAAATGTCTTGTTAGTACTATCCGCCTTAGAAACAATCCTGTCCGACTTAGGATATAAGTTTGATAAAGGAGCAGGAATCGAGGCTGCAGCAGGATCATTCAATAAATAAAAATGTTTGAATCAAAATAAATTTGCAAAAGAAAGAAGGTGTCAGTTTCTCTTGGCACCTTCTTTCTTTTGCAAAAAAATCCTCACTATAGTTTTATGTAGTAGTGTATAATAAATAGAGAGGTGAATCCCAATGCAATTAACTAACGAGCTGGCTCAAGAAATTGCCGAAAAGACCACTAAAATTACTGGTCATAACGTATTCATCGTAAATATTAAAGGTATTATAATAGGAGCCGGTGATATAAGCAGACTTAGCCAATACCATGAAGGATCAACCCTTGTAATTAATCATCAAACCCGTTTTGAATTTACCAAAACAAACTCTCAGGTTTTAGCCGGCACTCGCCCTGGAGTTGTTCTGCCCATATTACTTAACTCCAAGGTTATTGGTGCAGTAGGTATCACCGGAAGACCCCAGGTAGTGGGGAAGTTTGGAGAGCTTGTGAAAAATCAGGTAGAAATGATGTGTCAGCAGTCATTTGCTGCAGAACTCACAAAAATACGTTCTAAAGCTGAAGAAACCTTAGTTCACGAGGTTATTTCCGGTAATATTAATAGTATGCTTATTGCTAGAGGCCATATGCTTGGCTATGATTTAAATTTACCACGGGTTATCATAATAATTGATTTATTTGATTTTTCAACTTTTGCATCTGATACTTGGAAAAAGATAAAAAACCCTGCCGAAAGCGAACTGTTTATCCAGTATCTGAAAGGTAAGATATATACTCATATACAGGCTTTTTAC
>JAWSUQ010000347.1:0-3441 GCA_033549265.1 Bacillota bacterium | reverse complement strand
ACTGGCAAGGTTGGAGTAGTAGCTTATGACCATATTCCTGAAAATATTGAATATGTCCGCAGCGGTGAAATAGTAGCGGCTATTGCTCAGGATCCATTTGGTCAAGGCTTTGATTCTGTTGTTTATCTGTACAATTATCTAGTGGCAGGGCAAGAGCCACCTGCTGACTTTATCCCAGTAAAACTAGATGTGTTAACTCCAGATAACGTAAACGAATTATACCCTAATTAATTAGACAATACATTGTTGAGCTAGAAAAAGTTTCATTTATTATATTTATAAAAATATTTTTGGGGAGCAGGAAGTTAAAAACCTGTTCCCCCAATCTACCACAACCGGGCAAATAATTTGCCTAACTACATGGGGGTAATTTAATTGAAAAAAGAACTTTTACTAAAAATTCAAGGGATTAGTAAAAAATTCCCCGGTGTTAAGGCGCTAGATCAAGTAAGCTTTGAAGTGGAGCCAGGAGAGGTTCACGCTATTGTGGGCGAAAATGGAGCAGGCAAGTCTACGCTAATGAACATTCTTTCCGGTGTTTATACTCCCGACGAAGGAAAAATCATCTATCAAGGGCAGGATACCCAATTTAAGGATCCTCGCCATGCACAAGAGCTAGGGGTTGCTATGATTCATCAAGAGCTATCATTAGCAACAAACTTAAGTGTAATGGAAAATATTTTTATAGGCCGGTTGAAAAAAAATCGGTTTGGCTTTGTGGACAATAAAAAGATGCTGCAGTCCTGTACGGCGGAATTTCAGGCTATTGGCATCAGGGATATAGACCCTAATCAGCTTATCAAGGAGTTAAGCGTTTCTCAGATGCAGCTGGTGGAAATAGTAAAGGCGTTGTCAATTAAGTCAAAGCTAATGATAATGGATGAACCAACCTCATCTTTGACTAAGCAAGAGACGGAAATACTTTTTAAGATAATCCGGGATTTGAAGGCGAATGGAGTATCAATCCTCTATATTTCACACAGAATGGAAGAAATATTTGAAATCACCGATAGAATTACAGTGCTAAGAGATGGTAAATACATCAAGACCCTGCAGACTAAAGAGACTAATGTTAAGGAAATCGTATCATTAATGGTTGGTAGGGATTTTAATAAGAATATAACTCGCAATTACAAAGCGGTTTCTAAAGAAGATCAGCCTATCCTGGAGGTGCGAAATTTATCTTCCGGGAATAAGGTAGATGACGTCAGCTTCAAGCTATATAAAGGGGAAATTCTAGCTATTACAGGATTAGTAGGAGCTGGTCGAACAGAGTTGCTACAGGCTATTTTCGGTATTAATAAAGTAGATAGCGGTGAAGTCCTGTTAGATGGGAAGCAAGAAATTATTAAATCCACCACTAAAGCAATAAAGCTTGGATTGGGGTTAGTACCAGAGGGAAGAAAAACCCAAGGACTATTTTACAAAATGAGCGTAAGAGAAAATATTACTATGGTTAATTTGCCAGCCTTAACAAGGTGGGGAATGATCGCTAAGAAAAAGGAGTTAAATTTTGCTGCATCCTATATTGCTAAGCTTAGGGTAAAGACTCCTGGCATGGAACAGCAAGTTCAATTCTTAAGCGGCGGGAACCAGCAAAAGACTATTATTGCTCGCTGGTTATTAAATAATCCTAAAATCCTATTTCTAGATGAGCCTACTCATGGCGTTGACATTGGGGCCAAGTCTGAGATTTACGAAATAATAAACCAATTGGCTGATGCTGGAGTTTCTGTGGTGTTAATTTCCTCAGAGCTGCCGGAGGTATTGACTTTAGCAGACCGAATTTTGGTAATGTGCAATGGCAAGGTCAATGGTGAAATAGGTTGGCAGGAGGCTAATCAAGAGCTTATCATGCAGTACGCAACTAATCAGATGGAATGCTGTAATACAGAAAAATGCAGTTGAAAGGGGTAACAAGCAATGGATAAAAATTTTATGCCGCAAAAATCAGATCGATTTACCTTTGGATTATGGACAGTAGGTAATCCCGGAAGGGATGCCTTTGGGTTGCCGGTGCGCTCCCAGCTAACACCAGTGGAAATCGCCAACTGCTTAGGGGAAGTAGGTGCCTACGGTGTTAATTTGCACGATAATGATTTGGTGCCAATTGATGCCACCCTGCAGGAACGAAATAAAATAGTGAAAGAGTTTAAGGAAGCTTTAGCTAATAACGATTTAAAGGTACCAATGGCTACTGTAAATCTATTTTCTCATCCGGTATTCAAGGATGGTGGATTTACTTCCAACAGTAAGCAAGTAAGACTATATGCCATCCAGAAAACTATGGCTGCCATCGACTTAGGGATTGAATTAGGGGCTAACACTTTTGTGCTATGGGGAGGCCGAGAAGGGGCTGAGGTTGATGCCTCTAAGGATGCAGTAGAAAGCATTAAGCGCTACCGGGAAGGATTAAACTATCTTTGTGAGTATGTATTAGACCAGGGCTATGACATTAAGTTTGCCTTAGAGGCTAAGCCAAATGAGCCAAGAGGTGATATCTATCTAGCTACTACAGGGAATATGCTAGGCTTTATCTCTACTTTAGATCATCCTGACATGGTAGGGGTAAATCCTGAGGTTGCTCATGAACGGATGGCTGGCTTGAATTTCTATCACGCAGTAGCCCAGGCTATCGATGCTGGAAAGCTCTTCCACATTGATTTAAACGACCAAAAAATTGGCAGATTTGATCAGGATCTTCGCTTTGGCTCTGAAGACTTAAAGGGCAACTTCTTCTTAGTGAAGCTGCTAGAGGATAAAGGCTATCAAGGCCCGCTTCATTTTGATGCCCATGCCTATAGAACTGAGGATGCAGATGGGGTCAAGGATTTTGCTCTAGGCTGTATGCGAAGCTATTTAATTCTAAAACAGAAGGTGCAACAGTTTAATAGCGATCCAGAAATCCAGGCCATCTTAGCAGAAATTAATGGTGGAGAAGACAAGGAGCCTATTTTCTACTCAAAAGACCATTACCAGAGTCTAAGTAATACTGTGTTTGACTTTGAAGCTATGTCTAAAAAGGGATTAAAGTACGAAAAGCTAGATCAATTAACTATTGAATTGCTATATGGCGTTCGCTAGAAGCTGTATTTCACAATTTAAACTATATTAGCCATTAACCCCTCTTATAGCAACCCATACTATTTAAAGGTATGGGTTGCTTTTTTTTGCTAAACTTTCATGTGCTGGCTTGTTTTAAAATAAAGAAAAATTGCAGGATTATTTTGGCTATAGCAGAAATAAAGTTATAATAACAAGAGAATTTAAAAAATGTAAATAAGAGAGATTTCTAGTCCTGTGAAAAATATTAGTAATAATTCGAGGAGGAGCATAATGAAGCAGGTAGGACTTTTATCAGAGCTGATTACAGCTTTGGGATTGGCAATGGACTTAGAGGAGGATGTCAAGCTTTATCACGCTTGGCGGGTAGCGGTGCTG
>JAWSUQ010000346.1:0-3443 GCA_033549265.1 Bacillota bacterium | reverse complement strand
TGCAAATCTGCCTTATTATATAACTACACCTATCATAATGCATTTAATTGAGAGCCGCTTTAACATTAAGCTAATGGTATTTATGATGCAAAAGGAAGTAGCTGAACGAATAGTAGCTAGTGCAGGAACAAAGGCTTATGGTAGCCTAAGCGTTGCTGTCCAATACTTCACAGAGCCCGTGTTAGTTACTAAGGTGCCCAAAACTGTATTTATTCCAAAACCAGAAGTTGAATCGGCGGTAGTAAAGTTTACTACGAGAGAACAGCCTCCTGTAAAGCTATTAGATGAGGCTAATTTTTTCAAGCTGGTGCGAGCTGCCTTTGGACAGAGAAGAAAAACATTAACTAACGCTTTAAGTAGTGGCTTGCTAGGTTTAAATAAGGAGCAAGTAAGTGAGTTCCTTGAAGAAGCTGATATTGTAGGGCAGCGCCGGGGAGAAACTTTGTCGTTATTAGAGTTTGCCCATCTAAGCAATTGTTTCACAGAGGGTTACGATGATAAAAGTTAGATAGGAAAAATTTGTCGAAAAATGTTGGTTAATAAGAGAATGTATCAAATATTGTAAATAAATTATCAGTAGTCCTAGCAGGTTTTCTTGAATATTTGTTGAATTGATAATGCCATGGGGGAAAATTTAACATTGTTGATGCTGGGAGGGTGAAAATGGAAGATAAGATGAATATCCTGTATGATCGTCTTAAGGAAAAAGGAATTAGGCTGACACCTCAAAGAAAGGTTATACTAGATTTGCTAAAAGGCGCTGAAGAGCATTTGACAGCAGAAGAAATATATCAAAATATAAAGCAACAAATGCAACCAGTAAGCTTAGGGACCGTATATAATACCTTACATAAGTTAAAGGAAGCAGGGGTTATTCAGGAGCTGACATATGGGGATATGTCTAGTCGCTATGATGGTAACTCCAATTTGCATTACCATGTAACCTGTGTAGATTGTGGGAAGGTTATGGACTACAAAAGAGACCTATTGAAGAGTCTAGAAGCTGAAGCAGGTAAAGAAACGGGTTTTGTAATTAGCTCCCATAGAATGGAGTTTTACGGGGTATGTCCTGATTGTCAGAGTAAAGGAGAGGTAGCTGCTAGCTCGTAGTGACTTTTGTCAAAAGGTCAAATCTTCTCAGTGGATGGTAGCCTAGATAAGTATACCCGTTATAACTTCTACTGCGAGGAATACTAAAATTAATACATCTAGCTTCAAGACAATCGCCCATAATAGTATGGGCTATTTTTTTTGCGTGGGTATAATGGCGATCCTTTGAACCTAAATCATAATGACTAATAGAAGTGGCCACTTTTATTTTTAAATTTGCTTTTTTTGCCATAGCTAAGGAAACTGGGGGGATTGCTAAGCTCCAAAGAGGAATCGTATTCATTAAATTTTTGGATATGCCAACTAGCCCATGAGAGGGAGAGGCAATTCCTATTTTGGAGTACAAGCCTAGCTCTTTGTTTAACATGAGGCGAAAATGGATTGTCTCCCTCACAAGCTGATTTCTCTTTGCTACATAGGGATAACAATTTGTTAAGGCTAAGTCTGTGCCATTTTGCAAGTGGTGTGCTATTTCTAGTAAATTAGAGTTAATATTTCCTATCATGTCTCCATCAATAAAAATAACACCAGTAGCCCCGTTTTGGTATGCATGATAAGCGCCAACTGCTCTTGGTACATCATAGCCTAAGGCCTGTTGGTAGGAGTAAATAGATATTCCTTGTAAATCCTTGACTTCTTCGAACGTATTATCAGTACTTCCGTTTAGGATAACGTATATAGGATAAGGGCTAGCTAAGGTTAATAAATTTTTAAGCTGTAGAATTAATCTTCCTGATTCATTTTTTGTTGGGATAACTATGGCAATCATTAATATCACTCCTTTGATTTATTTTATGTTGAAATTAAGATAGAGTGTCTGGGAGCATTCACTTTTTCCATCTTAACAACATAAACTAAACTATAGCTACCAGTAGATAAACAGGAGTTGATAATAAATGAGTATTCGTAAAGGGGATATTGTGGGGCGAAGGTCTTATGGCTGTGATGTACACTTTACTGTAGAAGACATCTATAGCAGCGAAAATGGACGGGAAATGGCAAGGCTTAAAGGTGTTGAAATAAGGTTATGCGCTGATGCTCCTGTTGAAGATCTGGAGACATTGGGGCAAAAGGAAATTAATGAAGGCCACCTTAGATTTATGCGGGAAAACGCAGCTTGCATGCGGCGAATATTAAGTAGAAGAAAGCATGATGAGGAAAGATATATAACAAGAAATAAAAAAATTAATAGAGGTGGTATCAAGGGAAGTTTTTTTAATGTACCAGGGCGGGTGTTACATCTTGACGGAGATCCATCATATTTAACAAAATGCATGGATAATTACCAGCAGTTAAATATTGAAGCATATGGGTTTGCTATTCCCGAAGCAGAACAACCAAAAGTAATCATCGATTATTTACGTAAATATCAGGTTGATATAGTAGTTCTAACAGGGCATGATGCTTTAATAAAAAATCAAAAGGACTTTAAAAGTTTAGACAGTTATCGAAATTCTAGGTATTTTGTGGAAGCGGTACGAGAAGCAAGATCAGTAGAACCTTCCCTGGATGACTTGGTGATTTTTGCTGGAGCCTGTCAATCTCACTATGAAGCGATTTTAGCTGCAGGAGCTAACTTTGCCAGTTCTCCCCAAAGAATATTAATTCACGCTTTTGATCCTGTATTTGTGGTAGAAAAGATATCTTATTCGTCTATCCACGATATTCTTTCTATCGATGATATTATTGACAATACCATCACTGGTATGGATGGTATTGGGGGAGTAGAAACTAAAGGTAGGTTGAGAATAGGCTATCCAAAATCTCCATATTAATAAAGCAAAAAATGTGAAAAAAATGTCAGTAAATAAGATAATTTTACTGCAATTAATCTATTGACATAAAGCTAGTTAGAAAGTATAATATTATGTTACCGTTGACAAACCAACCTCTTTGTGATAAAATAAGTTATACTTGGAAAAGAGGTGGTTTAGGTGCCAAATAAAGTGATGTTGGCTAATATAAAGGAAGATTTGGCTGCACATGTAGGTTCCAAAATTAGATTAAAGGCTAATAGGGGTCGTAAAAAAATAGTAGAAAGAGAAGGAATACTTGAGAGCACTTACCCCCATGTATTTGTTGTTAAAATAAGTGAGAAAAAAAATTATGTACAACGAGTTTCATATAGCTACACAGATGTATTAACTGAGTCAGTAGAATTAACTCTATGCAAAGACGAGGGAGAGGTAAGGCTTGCCTGTAAAACTTCATAATCCTATAACTAAGGTTAGTTAAAAGACAGTGTATAAAAGTGCACTGTTTTTTTATGCTGTGCGCCCGGCATGGGCGATAACTTGGCGGTGAAAGTCCGCTGTGGGCTTGGTAGTGGGAAC
>JAWSUQ010000345.1:0-3445 GCA_033549265.1 Bacillota bacterium | reverse complement strand
GGTGTCTTCTTTTGCGGCCTCATTTCATAAAGTTTAACTGGCATACCTCTCTCTGCTATCTGCCATGCAGCTTCACTCCCAGCTAAGCCGGCACCAATTACTGTTACGTATTCTGCATTCATCTACTTTAGACTCCTTCCAGAATTTCTTCAAAGTCACATTCTTTGTTGGGGCATGTTATCTTTTCACCGTTTCTTTTTGACTGCTTTTTAATCAACTGAGTTTCACATCTGGGACATTTTTTAGCTACTGGTTCATCCCAGTTGGTATAATCGCATTCAGGAAAGTTGCTGCAGCCAAAAAATTTTCTTCCTTTTTTACTCCTCCTAGCTACTATCTGTCCATCACATTTTGAACAGCTAACTCCTATTTCCTCTAACAGAGGTTTTGTGCTGCGACAATCTGGAAAACCTGGACAAGCCAAAAATTTTCCATATCTACCAATTTTAATAACGTAATTCCTGCCACATTGCTCACACTTTTCATCAGAAATTTCATCTTCTATTTCTACCTTGCCAATTTCTTCCTCAGCTTTCCTTAGCAAATGGTCAAATGGTTGATAAAATTCACTTACTACTTCCTTCCAATTAACTACCCCTTCTTCAATTTTATCTAACTCTTCTTCTAATTGGGCAGTAAAGTCCACTTCAATAATCCTATCAAAATGTTCCTTTAATATATCTGTCACTATTAGACCTAATTCAGTGGGGAAAAGCTGTTTATCCTCCCGTACTACATATCCTCTACTTTGGACAGTGTCAATGGTGGGAGCATATGTACTAGGTCTGCCTATCCCTAACTCTTCCATGGTTTTTACTAAAGTAGCTTCAGTAAACCTAGGGGGAGGTTGGGTAAAATGCTGTTTAGGTAATATTTCTAATAAGAGCAATGTCGTTTTTTCAGGAAGGTCAGGTATTATCTTATTATCATCCTGATTAGCCTGTTCTTCATCAGAATACACCCTTAGAAAGCCTGGAAATTGGATAATGGAACCGGAGGCTCTAAATTGATACTTTCCGGCATTAATTACTAATGTTGTCTGTAAAACCTTAGCTGAACTCATTTGACTTGCCACAAATCTGTCCCAAATAAGCTTATATAATCTATATTGATCTCTAGCTAAAAACTGTTTAATGGCATCAGGTTTCAGCAAAACCGAAGTAGGTCTTATGGCTTCATGAGCTTCTTGTGCTTTTCCTTTTGTTTTATACTCCCGAGGCTGCTCTGGAGTATAATCAACGCCAAAGTGATCTAATATAAAAGCTCTTGCTTCGTCCTGAGCTACAGCTGCAATCCTTTTTGAATCTGTTCTAATATAAGTAATTAAACCGATTGTTCCCTCTTTACCTAAGTCAATCCCTTCGTATAGCTGTTGTGCAAGGCGCATAGTTTTTTTTGCCGTAAAATTTAACTTCCTATAGGCGTCCTGCTGTAGCGTGCTAGTTGTAAAGGGTGGAGCAGGATTTCTCTTTTTATCTTTTTTAATTGTTTCCTGAAGAATAAATTTTTCCTTTTCAAGCTCATCTAAAATAACATCAATTTCATCTTTAGTAGAAATTTTTGCCTGTTCGCCTTCAATTTTTACTAGCTTTGAAGAAATAGGATTTTTATTTTTGTCATTATTATTCAACGAGGCCTCTAGCGTCCAATATTCTTCAGGATTAAATTCATTAATTTCTTCTTCTCGATCACAAATTAGCTTAACTGCAACCGACTGAACTCTTCCGGCACTTAGCCCCTTCTTGACCTTTCGCCAAAGTAATGGACTAAGGTTATAACCTACTAATCTGTCAAGTATTCTTCTAGCTTGTTGGGCATCAACTCTGCATTTGTCTATAGTTCTGGGCTTTTTAACTGCTTCTTGAATAGCAGTCTTAGTTATTTCATTAAATTCAATGCGACATTTATCTTGTTCACCCAGGTTTAAAATATGCTGCAAATGCCATGCGATTGCTTCCCCTTCCCGATCAGGGTCAGGGGCTAACAAAACATGACTAGCTTTTTTTGCTGCTTGTCGCAATTCTTTTACTGTCTCGCCTTTACCCCTAATCGTAATATATTTGGGCTGAAAGTTGTCTTCTACGTCTACACCTATTTGACTTTTTGGAAGATCGCGAACGTGTCCAACAGATGCCTTAACTGTATATTTTTTACCTAAAAATTTTCCGATAGTTTTAGCTTTAGCCGGCGATTCTACAATTATCAAAGTATTAGTCAATATGGTCACCTCTTTGCTTCAATGCCTTACTCTATAGTAATTGTAAATATTTTTCCTGGTAGCTGCGTTATTATACCTTTTAACTCCAGCTCTAATAAAATAGTATTTAGTTCTTTAACCGGTATTTTCGTTAACAGGGCAATATCTTCTATATTTAAATGTTCTTTATTTAACATCTCTAAAATTAACATCTCATTTTTAGAAAGAGGTTCTTCACCTTTACTTTTTCCAAAATTACCACAAAATAGTCGACCTGGATAGAGTTCTTCTATTATATCTTGGGCATTTTCCAAAAGCTTGGCTCCTTGCTTTATTAGACCATGGGTTCCTTTAGCATTTGGATTAGTTACCAATCCTGGCAGCGCAAAGACCTCTCTACCCTGTTCTATAGCAAAATCCGCTGTTATTAAAGCTCCACTTTTTTCCCCTGCTTCTATCACTACTGTACCTAAGGAAAGTCCGCTTATAATACGATTTCTAGCAGGAAAGTAGTTAGGCAGTGGCTTTGTCCCAGGGGAATATTCAGAAATAATCGCACCGCTACTAATTATTTTATAATAAAGCTTAGAGTTTTCTTTAGGATATATTTGATCTACCCCACAGCCTAAGACACCGATTGTCTTCCCCTCCTTAGATAGAGCACCCTGGTGAGCAAAGGCATCTATTCCTTTAGCCATGCCGCTTACTACAGTTAAATTATTAATCGCTAAATCAGCACTAATTATTCTAGCTTGCTCCTGACCATAATAGCTAGGTTTTCTAGAGCCTACTATTGCAATAGTTGAACTTTTTAAAACAGTTTTATCGCCTAATCCGTAGATTACAATAGGTGGGTTATATATTTCTCTTAATAACTCAGGGTAAGCTTCTTGATCCCAAGTAATTACCCAGCAACCACTTTGATTTATCTTTTGAGAAAGCACTTTTAGATTTGTTTCTGCTCTAAAGCTTACTAGAGCATTAACTAAGTTTTTTGGTATTATTGATAATTTATTCAACTGGCTTTCCGAGGTATGCCAAATCTTTTCAATATCTCCAAAATGTAATAATAGCTTTTGTAGATACTTAATACCTATGCCTGGTATCTGCTGCATCGCTACCCAGTAAATCCAATTATCCATCATTCCCCCTCCTTAACATTATTGCCTAAAAACCTTCGTTAAAAATGTTAATTCTCCTCTTTTGAATTGTTTTTAGGTTCTTTTTTTTCAAAATGTAAGTAAATTT
>JAWSUQ010000344.1:0-3445 GCA_033549265.1 Bacillota bacterium | reverse complement strand
ATAAGTTATTGGT
This sequence comes from Bacillota bacterium, assembly GCA_033549265.1. Lineage (GTDB taxonomy): Bacteria > Bacillota > Desulfitisporia > Desulfitisporales > JAWSUQ01 > JAWSUQ01. Next base: position 3,432 of record JAWSUQ010000344.1, on the reverse strand, counting down.
AGTGACCTTTACCGATGCGGCAGCTGCGGAAATGCGCAAGCGGATTGGGGAGGCACTAGAGAAGGCCTTGACTATAGACCCTAATTCTGATCATTTGAGACGACAGCTGGCCCTGATCAATAGAGCTAGTGTATCCACCCTCCATTCATTTTGTTTAGAGGTCATCAAAAAACACTACTACTTAATCGACCTAAATCCTGTTTTCCGGATAGCTAATGATGCTGAAGGGGAGCTGCTGCGGGAAGAGGTGCTAGAAGAGCTATTTGAAGAGGGCTACAGCCAAGGGGAAACTAGCAGTTTCTATGAACTGGCAGACCGCTTTTGTAGCGACCGCAATGATAGCGGCCTAATCCAACTAGTGCTTCAGCTGTATGAATTCTCCAGAAGTCATCCATGGCCTAAAGAGTGGCTAGAAGAAATGGCAGCCAGCTATCAAGTAGCACCTTTTACCGATATAGATTCATTACCTTGGACTAAGGGTCTAAAGGAGCAGCTAAAGCTACAGCTTAATGGTTTAATATACTTATTGCAGCATGGGCTTAAGCTGGTAAAAAAGCCAGCAGGTCCTGCTTTATATGAGACTAACTTTACTGATGACTTAGCTGTCATAAATGAGCTTATTAAGGCTACAGATTTAGCTTGGAATGAGCTTTATAGGGCTTTTCATGCAGCTGAATTTCCTCGCTTAAAAAGCCTGCGAGGCATTGAATGTGATGAAGCTCTTAAAGAAATGGTGAAAAAGTTAAGAGAACGAGTGAAGGAGCAGATAAAAAAGCTGAAGTCCAGCTTCTTTGAGCGGAAGCCAGAAGAATACCTGACGGACTTAAACAACATGGCGCCGATCTTAAAATCCCTGGTGGATTTAGTAAATCAATTTGCCAGTCGATATCAGCAGGCTAAACGGGATAAAGGCATTCTGGATTTCTCTGATTTGGAGCACTACTGCCTGCAAATTTTGCGGGATCCTCAATCCACTCCAACGCTGTTAGTGCCATCCCAGGTGGCTCTTAGCTATCAAGAGCAATTTGCGGAGGTACTGGTAGACGAGTACCAGGATATCAATATGCTGCAAGAAACAATATTACGACTTATCTCAAAAGCAGATACTGACGCAGGCAATATGTTTATGGTAGGAGATGTGAAGCAGAGCATCTATCGATTTAGACTGGCGGAGCCGGAGCTGTTCTTAGAAAAATTCAAGCTTTATGCTAAAAATGGCAGTACAGTAACAGCAGCTGGCTTGCGGATTGATTTGGCCCAAAACTTTAGAAGCAGAGAACAGGTGTTAACTGGTACTAACTTTATTTTTAAGCAGATAATGAATGAAACCGTAGGAGAGATTAGCTATGATCAGGACGCTGAGCTGGTGCTAGGAGCTGAATTCCCTGGGGGTCAAAATTTAGAGACAGAAGTGCTGATTATAGATAAAGGAAGTGATGCAGGAGAGGAAGTGGAAGCCCTTGCCCAATTAGAGGCAAAACCAGCTGCTGAGGGCTCAGAGGAAGGCAACAATGGCGAGCTAAAGCTGGCAAGCCTGGAGGAAGGTGAAGCAGAGCTAGAGACAGCACAGCTAGAGGCACGGCTAATGGCTGTGCAGATAAAAAAGCTGATCGGCCAAGATGGGCAGGAGGCGGCTCAGATTTATGATGGTAAGCTGAAGCTAATGCGACCTGTCCAGTATCGGGACATTGTAATTCTCTTGAGAGCCACTCGACAATGGGCTCCAATTATACTAGAGGAATTTAAGCTACAGGGAATACCTGCCTATGCTGAATTAGCTACAGGATACTTTAAGGCTACAGAAATTGCTGTAATGCTGTCCATCTTGAAAATAATTGATAATCCATATCAGGATATACCGCTGGCGGCAGCTTTACGTTCTCCAATAGTAGGGTTAGATGGGGAAGCACTGGGAAAAGTAAGAGCGGCTTTTCCCAGGGGAAGCTACTATGAAGCTGTCAAGGCATACCTTGTTTTGCCGGAACATGAGAGTGAAGGCGCTTTAAAGCTGACGCTTTTTAGCTTTGTTGATAAATTAAATATTTGGCGCACCAATGCTCGGCAGGGTGCCTTATCAGAATTGATCTGGCAAATATATCGAGACACAGGCTATTATGATTTGGTGGGAGGTATGGTTGGCGGGCAGCAGCGGCAAGCCAACCTAAGAGTTTTATATGATCGGGCGAGACAATATGAGCAAACCTCCTTTAGGGGACTATTTAGGTTCCTGCGGTTTATTGAACGGCTGCAGGATAGAGGCAGCGATTTAGGCACAGCCCGAGCAGTTGGAGAGCAGGAGGACGTGGTTCGTGTTATCACTATCCACAAAAGCAAGGGTCTGGAGTTTCCCATTGTATTTGTTGCAGGTACCGGCAAGCAATTTAATATGAATGATTTGCGGCGCAATTTTTTACTCCACAAAAAAATGGGCATGGGGGTCAGCATGATTGACCCAGCCTTAAGGCTAACTTACCCTACCTTGCCTCAGCTGGCAATCCGGCAACAGCTAGCTTTAGAGCTGCTGGCAGAGGAAATGAGGCTGCTATATGTGGCAATGACGAGGGCTAAGGAAAAGCTATATCTCATTGGGACAACTATTGATTTAGAGAAAAAGCAACTAAAATGGAACAGGCTTATCTCATGTGATTCTTGGATATTGCCAGACTTTGAGCGAGCTAACTGTCGCTCATATTTAGATTGGATCGGGTCAGCTTTAATACGCCATCGGCAAGGGGCGGCTATCGGGGGAGTAGCAGAAGGGGATGAAGTCGGGCAGATATTTGGGGCTGTCCATCAGCACCCTTCTGGATGGAAAGTTAAGACTTTCAGTGCAGCTGCTTTTATAGGGGTAGCGGTAGCTGAACAAGAGCAGGACCGAAAGCTATTGGAAGCTGTTAGGGAGTGGCAGCCTGTAGAAATAGCCAGCCACCACCAGCAGCAGGTGTTTAGAAGGCTAAGTTGGAGCTATCCATATCCAGCTGCCACTAGTCATTTGGGAAAGCAGACGGTTTCGGCCTTGAAATACCAGTGGAATCAGGATGAAATGCCAACCTTTGGCTCCAAAGCTAGCTCCAGGCAGCAATCGGCATTAGGTGATCGACCCCGCTTCCTGCAGCAGGAGCGGCTGACGGCTGCAGAAATAGGCACTGCAACCCATATGGTATTGCAGCATGTCAATTTAGCTAAACCGGTAACAGAAGCTGCTATACTAGAACTAATGCACAGCATGGTGGATAAAGAGCTCTTAACGGAGGATCAAAAAAATGCCATAAATCCATCAGTGATAGCCAAATTTTTCGCAGGTCAGTTGGGACAGAGATTATTAAGAGCTAGCTGGGTGAAGCGAGAAGCCCCCTTTAGCCTGGTGATTCCCGCTAAGGAAACCTATGCTGGTTGGGGTGGTGCTGAAGAGGAGCAGGTGTTGGTGCAAGG
>JAWSUQ010000343.1:0-3476 GCA_033549265.1 Bacillota bacterium | reverse complement strand
TCTATTGGTATCAATGATTGTGAAGATTTTCCTAAAAATTTATTAACTAAACAGGAATTTATTGGTCTCCAGAGAATATAGATAATTAAGGTAATAGTATCTTTATCGATGCCAAAGGAGAGGTGGGCCAATTATGAGCAATGAATTATTAAAAGTTTCAGCAAAGTCAAATCCAAAATCTGTTGCGGGTGCCTTAGCAGCGGTCTTTCGTGAGCAGGGAAAAGTGGAGATTCAAGCTATTGGCGCCGGAGCAGTAAATCAAGCAGTAAAAGCAGTTGCAATTGCTAGAGGTTTTATAGCCCCAAGTGGCATTGATTTAGTCATGATTCCTGCATTTGCTGAAATTTCCATCGAGCAGGAAGAACGAACAGCCATTAAATTTTTAATAGAAGCTAGATAAAACTGCCTTTAGGGCAGTTTTTTAATTGGTAATTATAAATCAATCTGTGGTAAAATAAGTGTTAGACCATAATGGCTACGTTAAGCTACAAGAAAGAAAGGAGGGGCTGCATGTATCTAAAAGGAGTTAATATCCAAGGTTTTAAGTCTTTTGCAGATAAGGTAGAATTACAATTTGGTCCTGGAGTCAGTGTAGTTGTAGGACCTAATGGTAGTGGCAAAAGCAATATTGTTGATGCTATGCGATGGGTATTAGGGGAACAAAGCGTGAAAAGCCTTAGAGGCGCTAAAATGGAGGATATCATATTTTCTGGTTCTACAAAAAGAAAAGCAGTGGGACTAGCTGAAGTTTCATTAACATTGGATAATACTAATGGCTATTTTAACTCTCAATACTCAGAAATAAGTATTACCAGAAGATTTTACAGATCTGGAGAAGGAGAGTTTTTAATAAATAAAAGACCTTGCCGTCTTAAAGACGTTCATGAGCTTTTTATGGATACAGGATTGGGAAGAGAAGCTTTTTCAATTATTGGACAAGGCAAGGTGGATGAGATATTAAACTCTAAGCCAGAGGAACGTCGCTTTTTAGTAGAAGAGGTAGCAGGAATCATTAAATATAAAAACAGAAAGAAGGAAGCTTCAAAAAAGCTTGAAGAGACAGAATTGCACCTACATAGAATAAGTGACCTCATTAATGAGCTAGGGGATCAATTAGGGCCCTTACAACTTCAGTCTAGCAAAGCTTTAAAATATAAAGAAATTAAAAAAGAATTAGATGCACTAGAAATAGCTGCGCTCCTAGACAATATTGAAGCCATTAACCGAAATATTAATATTATACAAGGCGAATTTAACACGTTACAAAAAGAAAAAATATTGGCTGATACGGAGCTAACCCAAAAAAATGCACAGTTTGAGTCAATAAAATATAATTTGCATCAGAAAAATGAGGCATTATCTGAGCTTCAACAATCTTTTTATCAGATTGTTAATCAACTTGAGAAACTAGAAGGGGCTATTAGTCATAACAATAGCTTGCTTAAGGAATACTCATTGCAAAAAAATAATAGCTCTGAGGAGCTAGTTGAGCTACAGGAAAGGCAAAAAAGCATATTGCATCAAATTACTCAAATGGATAATCAGCTAGAAACGGTTAAAGCTAAGGAAGCAGACCAAAGGGAAAATCTAATAAAAATTGAAAGGCAGCTAACAATAGAAAAAAAATTCTTAACAGAATTAATAACGGCAATAGAGGAATTAAAACAACAATTATTTGATAATGCTACTAACAGAGCCCAACAAAAAAATCTAAGCATCCATGGAGATGCGGAGCATAAAAAATTATTTGTGGCAAGAGAGAAGAAGGAGCAAGAATCAAATAAGTTAATAGAGGAAATAGCCTTATTAGAAGAAAAAGAGCAACAAATAATTAATCAGCTAAAAAAAATTATTAATGATATAGATAATTATACAAACAGTAAGAAGCAACTTGAATCAGAATTATTTGACCAAAATCAGTGGAAACAAGGGCTTCTTAAAAGCTTTAAAGAAAAGGAACTGGATATACAACAAAAGATGTCCCGGCTAAAAGTATTAAGAGATATGCAAAGTTCTTATGAAGGCTATCAATTTGGTGTCAAAGCCATATTAAAGGAAGCGGAGGAGAAACCAGACCGATTACCTGGCATAGTTGGTACAGTTGGAGAATTAATTAAGGTTGAGAAGAAATATATAACAGCTATTGAAACTGCCCTTGGAGGTGCAATTCAAAATATTGTCACTACTACTCAGCAAGCAGCCAAGCTAGGAATAGCATACTTAAAAGGTAGACAAGCCGGCAGATGTACCTTTTTGCCAATTGATTCTATTCAAGCATTTCCAAAATTTAATCTCAGTATAGTAAAGGATTGGCCTAAAGTTTACGGGATAGCCAGTGAACTGATGGATTATGAAGCTAAACTCTCAGCTATTATTGGTCAGTTGCTAAATAGAACTGTTATTGTTGAGGATATTGATACAGCTATAAAAGTTGCCAAGGAGTTTCAATATAAAGTAAAGGTTGTTACTGTGGCAGGGGAAGTAGTAAGTCCCGGAGGAGCATTAACAGGTGGCAGCAGCAAAGTCCAATCTGGCGGATTGCTCAGCAGGGGTAATGAAATCGAACAGCTAGACAGTTATATCCAACAGAAGCAGAATGAGCTAGCTGCCACAGAAACAGATATATTAAAATCGGAGCAGTTATGTAATGGAATAGAGGAAAAGCTTCAAGGAATTAATGAAGCTATTCAACAAATAAAGGTTAATAAAGTTGAGCTGGATAAGGATATTAGCCAAAGCAACTCTGAGATTATTAGAAATAAAAACTATTACCAGCTTTCCTTAGAGGAGCTAGCCCAAATAAAAGAAGAACTCATTAAAGTACAGCTAGATACAAGAGCAGCCCAAGCAAGGGCTCAGGAATACGATCAAAATGAAGAAAAAATTCAAGCTCTAATAAATAGTAAGCAAATAGAAGCAAAAAAGAGCCAGGAACGGATTGAGCAGCTAAATCAAGAGGTGACAGAAGAAAAGGTTGCCTTAGCAAACGTAACTCAGGATACGGTTTATACCGCTGAGCAAATAACTAATCTTAAGGAAACCCTAAACCAAGATAATGCTACTATTTTAAAAAAAGAGCAGGCCATAGACAGCCTAGCCGAAAGAATATCTGATTTAGATAAACAAATCATTGAAGATGAACAAACCCTAAGAGAAAATATAGCCTTTAAAAAAGAAAAAGAAACGCAAATAGTATCTAAGAAAAATGAAATAGCTCTATTTGAAGCCCAATTAAAGGAGCTTGAGGTAGATATTAAAAGGCTAACCCAAACTTTAAGCGAAAAAACCGAAAGGCTACACCAATTAGAGATAAGACAAACTAGAGCTGAATCAGAGCAAACTGCTTTAGTTGATAGGCTTACTGAAAACTTTTCATTAAATATTAACGAAGCTAAAGAACTGGCAGCTGCTACCTTTAACAGAAAACAAGATATGCCGAAAATAAAAACATTAAAGAAGGAACTAGAAGAGCTTGG
>JAWSUQ010000342.1:0-3495 GCA_033549265.1 Bacillota bacterium | reverse complement strand
AGCCGGCCTCCTGAAGACATTTAACCGTTAATGCAATTACCTCTCCATCAGCATAGGGACTGCTGTCACCAATCAATTCAATTCCTGCCTGATAAAATTCCCGCTGTCTCCCGGCTTGAGGATCCTCATATCTAAATACATTAGCTAGATAAAATAACCTTTGCGGTACTGGCATTTGGCACAGTCTTGTTGCCACAACCCTAGCAATTGGTGTTGTCATGTCAGGTCGTAATGCTAGAATTTTTCCATCTCTATCAAAGAAGCGATATAACTGCTCTGCTACACTTTCTCCAGCATCAATTATTAAAGACTTATCATATTCAAAAGTAGGAGTTACTATTTCCTCATAGCCCCATTGATCAAAAACCTCTGCAAATCTTGTCTCAAGCTTTCTTTTTTGTGCTGCCTCCTTTGGTAAGAAATCCTTCACACCAGGAGGTACTTGGAAGCTTAACCTGTTATTCATTTAAAATCCCCTCCCTGTAGCTAGTAACTTCATTGCTTTATCTTGTTAAAGCGTTAATCAAATAATACATACTTTTGTCGTCTATGTCAACTATTACTTTTTATCATCAAGCTTTCTTAGTACAAGTTTATAACCATCTGCACCATAGTTTAAACAGCGTTTAACTCTGCTGATGGTGGCAGTGCTAGCCCCTGTAGTTTCAGCAATGCTAGTATAGGTGCAATTTTTTTCTAGCATTTTCGCTACCTCCAGCCTTTGAGCCAATGCCTTTATTTCCGCAATAGTGGCGATATCCTCAAAAAATCGGTAGCACTCCTCCTCTGTCTCCAGTAGTAAAATAGCTTCAAAAAGCTTATCTATAAACTGATCTTCAAATTTGCTCTTGTACTTCATATTAACCCTCCCAACGGATCAATTCTTTGGCCTATTAATTCGCTAAAGTATTAATTAATTCCTGCAGCTTATATTATAACCTTTGCTAAGGCAAGTTAATATAAAAAAAATAGGCCCAAGTCCTCATAAAAAAAGACCATGATGACAAAAGTCATCACTGGCCTTCTTAGCTTTCTATTCTATGGCTGATAATTTTCTTCGTTATCCAGCCTTTTTATTATGTAGATTATTGTCATACTAATAACAACAATATTACCTAAAAGAAATAAGCCCAACATCTTTAGCAACCTCCCATTTGTGCTCTTTAGTACAATCTAGCATAGAATTACCACTAATGCAAGGGCTCCATAGGCATTTTAACACTTTTTTATAAAAAATTCATACTTTCTTAATACTTTTATGAGAATATACCTAATTGGTAGCTTTTTATAACTAAAAAGTTATAGCTACTGTGGGCTAAAATTGCTACGACTATCTCACCTGTATAAATATAGGCCGCTCCCATTATCAAGCCCATTAAAGTAGCAATTACGCCATAGAGCAATAACTCCTTCTTTCCATAATAATGTACTAATCCAAATAAGAGGCTAGCGGCAATTATCCCAATTATGGGCTGTAAAGCGCCTCGAAATAACAGTTCCTCACTGACCCCTGCTAAAACACCCATTGCTAACAATAGCTGTGGATCGAAGCTCTTTAACATTGGCATAACCACTTTTCTACTCCAAATCCTAAAAGATTCTATTGCTTTATAGCAACTAAATATAACTAGGTAGATTACTATTCCTAATGTTAATCCCTGAATTAAAGCGATGTTTATGTTTTCAGGAAGAATCGCTGCTATTAGGTTTTTATTTTGACTGTAATATACTATAGCTTGGGCTATTATGACCATTGCAGCTTGAAAAAAAATCGCAAATGCCCATAGAAATATTTTTTCTCTATTCAATTTATTGGCTCCTTAATATATATAAGTTTTTAGCATTATTTCTCTATGTTTACTATTAAATACTAAAATTAATTGACAGTAAAATAACAATACTATTAATATATAAATTTCATATTTATAAATTCACTGTATGAAAGGATGATGCCAACACATGATACCTTTAAGAGACAGTATTAAGTCAACCACCTTTCCTTATGTAACAGTATCTTTAGTAGCTATTAATACCCTAATATTTATTTTTCAAATTACATTAAATGAACGCCAGCTTATTATTTTATTTAACAATTTGGGAGTTATCCCAGCTATCTTCACTCAGTTTAGCATTGTGCAAATTCTTTTAGCCGGGATCCTGCCTATAGGGTCATTAATTACCTCTATCTTTCTGCACGGAAGCTGGCTTCACCTATTAGGAAATATGGTGTACCTTTGGGTGTTTGGCGATAATGTTGAGGATAGACTAGGTCATGGCGGTTTTTTTGTATTTTATCTAGTAGCTGGGGTGATTGGCAGCCTAGCTCATATTTTAGCTAACCCCATGTCTTCCATTCCAACTATTGGCGCCAGCGGTTCTATTGCCGGTATACTGGGAGCATATTTAGTATTTTACCCTAGAGCCAAAGTTCAGGCTCTTATTCCCTTAATTGTTATCTTTACTGTTACTAGAATCAGAGCAGTGTACTTCTTATTTATCTGGTTTTTCATTCAAGTTTTAAATGGTATAACAGTAATGGCTTCTGGTGCTCAAGCTGTAGCTTGGTGGGCCCACATTGGTGGCTTTCTGGCAGGTGCCATTATAGCCGCATATTTTAAATTAGGATTACCAGAAGGAAATCCTAATTTAAGACCTACCTAATATTAATCCCACTCAAGATTTATTTCGTTTTTCGAAATAAATCTTTTTCTTTTTTCTACTAAATCTGTTTTCAAATTCATTCCAGGATCTTGTTTAAAAGCGTCGGCATAATTTTTCATTATTAGTTTTGTTGCTTGGTCAAATAATATTTCACCACCATCAGATATTTTTAATAATATTACTCTTTTGTCCTCAGGATCTTTTTCTCTTGCAATTAGGTTTCTATTTACTAGCTTATCTACTATACCGGTAGCTGTGCTTAAGGGCAGATCAAGGATAGCCGTCAGCTCGCCCATTTTCATCTGCTTATGCTCATGTAATATAGCACAAACATATATTTCATGAATCGAAATATCTAATTCAGATTTTAATATACTTTCTGTATCAATAATCTTTTTAATTAATTCTAAACCCTTTAGCTTCACTTAAATCCCCCCGGAGAGTTAAACATCTATTACCTTTTTAGTTCTACCTTATGCTTTTGTTTTCCTTTATGTAATAAAGCTATCATGCAAATTAAATCCAGGATGGACAAAAAACTTGAAGTAATCCGCTCTCCATAGAGTTACGGCTTGAAAGTTTCTAAGCTTGCTTCTGAAAACTCCTAAACTCGCTTACGCTCAGACAAACGGAGTTTTTGTCAGAAGTTGCGCTAAGAAACTTTAGTAAGCCTGCACAAAAGGTTTGCTAAATTACTTCAAATCCTTTTTAATCCTTAGGTCTTAAAAGAATTCGAGTAAATTCTTAGATGAAAATCTTAAAGCTCGAAAGCATTAATAAAAAAAAATACCTAAGAGCGATAGATTTTCATGGCAAATAAGCGAACAGTTGCAA
>JAWSUQ010000341.1:0-3531 GCA_033549265.1 Bacillota bacterium | reverse complement strand
AAACCGGTGAAGGGGGTCCGCAACGCAAGCGCTTTATTTGGGAAGCCGAAGAAAGAGGAAAAGTAGCTAAGTCTATCTGGGACGATATCGAAACCACCACAAATGGCACCCAGCTAGTAAAAAGACTATTTGATGGTATTAGTGTTTTCGATAATCCAAAGCCAGTCGAGCTAATCAAAAGAATGCTGCAACTAGCAACAGAGCCCCATGAAAACCATATTATCCTTGATTTTTTTTCCGGATCAGCTACAACGGCCCATGCGGTGATGCAGCTGAACGCTGAAGACAATGGGAATCGCAAGTTTATCATGGTGCAGTTGCCGGAGGCCTCTAGTGAAAAGAGTGAAGCCTTTCAAGCCGGTTACAATAATATTTGTGAGATAGGTAAAGAGCGTATTCGTCGAGCTGGTAAGGTGATAAGGGATAAGCACCCCGTTGATACAGGATTTAGGGTATTAAAGGCGGATAGTACCAATATGAAGGAGGTCTATTATGCTGCCAATGAATATAATCAATCAATGCTTTTCGACTTGGAATCAAATATTAAAGAGGATCGCAATGATTTAGATTTATTATTTGGTGTGCTACTTGATTGGGGTCTGCCATTGTCCCTTAGGCATAAGGTAGAAACAATTGAAGGCGTTTCAGTCCACACAGTTGACGATGGCTCGCTAATGGCTTGCTTCAGCGAAAAAGTTTCTGAAAAAATAGTGAGAGAAATCGCACTCCGCCAGCCGCTGCGGGTAGTGTTTAGAGATAGTAGTTTTGCCAATAGCGCAGATAAGATAAATGTTGGAGAAATCTTTAAGCTAATTGCTCCAAACACTGTAGTGAAAGTAATATAGGGGGTAACAGCAATTGAAATTAAAGTTCAAGCATCAACAATTTCAGGCAGATGCAGCTGCAGCGGTATGTGACGTTTTTAGTGGCCAACCTAATATCACTTCCACCTATCTTATTGATAAAGGTAACCATAAGGAAGCTGAGCAGTTAAGCTTTATAAATAACACCGGCTTCACCGGCTTTGACAATAAAAAGGTACTCCTTACTGATGAGGTGGTCTTGGCAAACCTGCAAAAAGTTCAAAGGAAAAATCAAATTGAACCCTCAGTAAAGCTTGAGGGTAGATATAATCTTACAATAGAGATGGAAACCGGTGTAGGGAAAACCTATACCTATATTAAGACTATATTTGAATTAAATAAGAGGTATGGCTGGAGCAAATTTATTGTGGTTGTTCCTTCTGTTGCTATTCGGGAGGGTGTATTTAAGTCCTTTGAATTGACAAGCCATCATTTTGCAGAAGAGTACAATAAGAAAATCCGTTACTTTATCTATAACTCAATGGAGCTTGCAAAAATTGAGAGTTTTGCCAATGACTGCGGTATTAATGTGATGATTATAAATTCCCAAGCCTTTAATGCCAAAGGAAAAGACGCCAGACGCATCTATATGAAGCTAGATAGCTTTCGTTCCAGGCGTCCAATTGATATGATTGCAGCAACAAAACCAATCCTGATCATTGATGAGCCCCAATCTGTTGAGGGCAGTGCTACTAAGGAAAGATTGACCGAATTCAATCCATTGATGACACTACGCTATTCTGCCACTCATAAGAAAGACTCACTTTTCAATATGGTCTTTCGTATGGATGCAATAGAGGCATATAATAAAAAATTAGTTAAGAAAATAGCGGTTAAGGGTATTTCTATAGCTGGGACCACTGGCACTGAAGGTTATTTATATCTTGAGCAAATAAATATATATGGAGATAAACCACCTACCGCCACATTGGAATTTGAGCTAAAGGGAGCCAAAGGTGTCAGGAAGGGATCAAGAATTATCAAGGAAGGTTATAATTTGTTTGAGCATTCTGGAGGACTTGAACAATATAAAGGTTATATCGTAGCAAGAATCAATGGTTTAACAAATACCGTTGAGTTTACAAATGGAATAGTTATTGCCGCTGGTGATGTAAAGGGAGCTATCAATGAGGAGCACATTCGCCGCATTCAAATTAGGGAAACTATAAAGTCTCATCTAGAACGGGAAAGGCTACTTTTTCATAAAGGAATTAAAGTGTTATCTCTCTTTTTTATCGACGAGGTGGCTAAATATAAGCAATATGATAAAGATGGTAGTGTATTTAATGGAGACTATGCCCAGATGTTCGAGGAAGAGTATAGTGCTACCTTGGCGGATTGGCAGATTGCTATTGGTGACGATGAATATTTAATCTACTTAAACAAGATAAAAGCAGCCGAAACTCATGCAGGCTATTTCTCTATAGATAAGAAAAGTAATCGCATAAAAAATAGTAAAATTCATGACAAAAAAGAAGATATATCTGATGACGCAGATGCTTATGATCTTATTATGAAGGATAAAGAACGTCTGCTTGATCTTAGCGAACCAATACGTTTCATTTTTTCCCATTCTGCCCTGCGAGAAGGCTGGGACAACCCTAACGTTTTTCAGATATGCACACTAAAACAAAGTAGCTCTAATATCCGCAAGCGTCAGGAAGTGGGTCGAGGACTTCGTCTTTGTGTCAATCAAAGTGGCGAACGGATGGATAATAATATGCTAGGGGGAGAAGTTCATAAAGTTAATATTCTAACTGTTATTGCCAATGAAAGCTATGACAGCTTTGCTAGGGATCTTCAGGCTGAAATTGCCGAATTATTAGCGGATAAATCAAAAGAACAGCAGTTTTTGACTCCTGATGATGCAAGAAGTGATAATATTGAGCTGAAGCTAAACCAAGACAAGCTAGAAATGAAGGAGTTTAAGGCCCTCTGGAGCAAAATAAACTCAAAGTCTGCCTATGTAGTAAATTTTGATACTGAAGAATTAATTGATAAGGCTATCAGTGCTTTAAACAGGGAGCTTAGGGTTTCTCAGATCTTGTTTAAGGTAGAGCATGGAGAGATGAATTCTATTAAGTCTAAAGAAAATCTGCTACAGGGAGGAGCCTTCACTAAAGCTGCAGTTGGTACCAACAGAATACAAGCTAATATAAATACAAATGTTAAATACGATTTAATCGGTAAAATTGTAGCGGAGACAGGGTTAACCAGATCTGCAGTGAGCTCTATCTTAAGAGGTATCGAAAAGGTCACCTTTGACCAATTTCATGGCAATCCAGAGGAGTTTATTATTAAGGCTGCCAAAATAATAAATGAGCAAAAAGCAACGGTCATCATTGAGCATATAGCCTACAATAAGCTGGAGTCATCCTATTCCACTGAGATATTTACAGAGCCCTCCATTAAAGGCAAATATAGAATAAATGCGATAGAGGCAAAAAAGCATTTGTTTGATCACATTATTTATGATTCAAACAAAGAAAAGGAATTTGCTGCTGAGCTAGAAAATAGCAATGAAGTAGCGGTTTATGTGAAGCTACCAAGTGGATTTTATATTAACACCCCTGTGGGCAAGTACAATCCGGACTGGGCTATTGCATTTCATGATGACGAGGTAAAGCATATTTTCTTTGTAGCGGAAACAAAAGGAGATTTGTCCTCC
>JAWSUQ010000340.1:0-3531 GCA_033549265.1 Bacillota bacterium | reverse complement strand
TTCTCCGGTTCGGACGTTAGTAACTAAATCTAAGTTATAAAAATCCACATTTCCATCGTCTAGCATTTTTGGAACTAGCTTATCTTTTTTATAATTAAACTTATAATCTATGACAGCATCATCACCATGGATCGGTTCTTGCCCCAAAGCCACTAACAAAGTCTCACTAACTTTATCTTGATTGAGGGCTTTATTAATCTCATCTTTCATAATTCCAAATACAATACCTGCTTCTATCAGCGCTGCCTCACACTGAGAAAAATTAATAGGTTTCCCTCCTAAAGGCGGAAAAATTGTTAGCCATGCTTTCATTTTATCCCTAGAAACCTCAACCTTTACTATGCCGTCTTTTTTTATTTCTTCTTGAGGTGGAGCTACCTTTAGTCTTTCTCCAGTTTGAAATTGTACAGCTGCTTTTACGGCTTCTTTATCTAAATCTGTTAACTTTAAGAGTTGTAGTTCTTCTAGAAGCTTTTCTATATTAACACTAATGCCTGATCCGACGGGAGGGTGAACTGATAGATAAACCCCGTCTTCATCAAAATCAATAATACGAAAGCCGTCCATGTTTTCACTCAAGCTCAGCACTTCTGAAAGAATTTTATCTTCTTTGTTATCCTTCATGCTACACCTCACAAAAGTTATAGCAATATTTTTTTCTGTCGGCTTAGTCTACCTCTAAGTCTAAAGATTGCCTTTGTATGTAGTTGAGATATTCTTGACTCAGACAAATCCATAATTTTACTGATTTCTTTTAAGTTCATTCCCTCATAATAATGAAGCGCAACTACAAGCTTTTCTTTTTCCGGTAGTTTGTTTATTGATTCAATAAGGAGATTTTGTACTTCTACTTTATCAAAAATACTTTCTGGTTGTTTACTAGCATCGTCTGATACACTTTCCATTATGCTGGCAGTCTCTTCTCCATCATTTGTCATCATTTGATCTAAGGAAATAATGGTAGTAAAGTTCAACATATCTAACAGTCCTGACAGCTCTTCACAGCTAATACCCAGCTTATCTGCTATTTCCTGATCAGTAGCAGTGCGACATAAGGTCTGTTCTAATTGGCCAATTTCGGAAACTAGTTTTTTTTCTTTTTGTCTAAGGCTAGCAGGCAAGTAATCCATTGACCTTAAACCATCTAGTATAGCTCCCCTAATCCTAGGAAATGCATATGTTTCAAATTTGTAACCTCTACTTAGATCAAACTTAACCATTGCGTCAAATAGGCCATAAATTCCAAAACTAATTAGTTCTTCTTTTGTAATATTTGAAGGTAGTGATATTCTCAATCGATTGACAATCTGATTGACAAAAGGAAGATAGTGAGTAATTATTTCTTCTTGGGCCTTTGCACAATCCTCGAACTTGTATCTTTGCCACAATTCATCAATTGATTTGTATTCTCTACGCATTACTTTATCCTCCTAGACTACTTAGCACCCATTTTCTTTAGTAATTCCGCAGCCCGTTCTGGATCTGACTCTAATAATTTAATAATATCCTTGTCTATTTGTGAATTATTGCTCAGTATATGTTCAATACCAGGTTTAAACTCTTGCTGGTCTGTTTTGGGAGTTTCTTTTTCTATCTTTACAGCTTTAATTCCATTATTTCTACTGAAAATGTTACCTATGATTATATTAATTGCAATATAAGATATAAATAAAATAACACTAGCTGAGATAAAGCTACGCCATAGTGCTGTAGAGGTTGTAACTCCATTAACTAATGCTAGCATAAAAATAGTAATAAAAGTGAAGCTTGCTAATAAAGGTGATAAATACTTAATCAATGGCTTCACTCCTTACTCTAAATTACTTTTTCACCGTGTTGGATAGTTCTTACAAAAAGGTTTCCAGATTTAGTATCTAGAACTATAGTTCTCCCGTAATTTCCTCCACAATCACAACTTAATAGTGAAACTTTGGCCTCCTTTAAGGCCTGTTTAGAAGCCTCTACATTTCTTTCACCAATCCTCATTACATCTGAGGAACCCTTAAAGTTAAACATTTGGGACCCTCCAGCCATTTTAGCTACTAATCTCGTGCGTTTTGCTCCTTGCTTCATCATATTATCTATCAGAATTTCCACAGCGGTATCAGCAAATTTCGCCTTATTATCCGACTGTCGAACACCCTTACTGCTAGGAAGCATAATATGAGCCAAGCCGCCAATTTTTGTTATGGGATCGTAAAGGCAAATTCCTACACAAGAACCTAAGCCAGATGTGATCAAGTTTGTAGGTTCTTTACTAACCTTAAGATCTGCCATACCTACTTTAACCATTTCACTCATTATGAACTCACCCCAAGCGCAACTAAAATAGTTTGGAGAGAATCGGGCTCAGGTAATAGAAAAAAGTAACCACTTACATCTGCTTCATCTTCCATAAATTTAGTCTCAATTACCATTGTGTAATCTGCCACTTCGCCTAGGTTGAAAATAACTGAGGTTAGGATAGCACCTGACATATCAATTGCCAACGCAGGAACTGAAGGTGCAAAGGCTAATGAAGTGAACATTGACAACGAATTAAGATATGAACCAGCCAATATATTACCTATTTCCATTAAAGCAGAGTGACCCATTTCATCAATATCTTCGTGCTCTTCCTTGCCCATTAGTGCATTTACTAGCTTTTGGGCATTTTCAATGGGAAGCACAAAAAGAATATTACTAGGAGCTGTACTTTCTACTCTCAGATAGACTCCTGCCACTAATAGCTCTGAGCCTCCAACCGCATCTGGGATATCAGTAGTTGGCATAACCTTGACTCGTGGAACTTCCATATCAATTTTTTTTTGTAAAAGTTGGGATAAAGCTGTTGCAGCGTTACCAGCACCTACGTTGCCAATTTCCTTTAAAGCATCTAGCTGAAGGTCAGATAGTTTATTATAGTCCATCATTAATTCCCCCTACGCAATCTGGCTTTTTTGTTTTTCAAAATCTAAGATTACTGCCAGATCAAGTAAGATGAGTAGCCTTTCACCCAGTTTGCCGACACCTAAGACATAGTTGACATCAATATTTTCTACGAGACTAGGTGATGATTCCACTTTACTGCTGTCAAGTCTTACTACCTCTGAAACTCCATCTACCAGTATTCCAACAGTTAGTTCATTAATCTTTACAATTACAATTTTATCGCTTTCAGCAATTTCTTTAAGAGTTATGTTTAGTCTTTTGCGCAAGTTAATTACCGGAATTACTTCCCCACGCAAATTTATAACTCCTTCTAAAGAGTAAGGTGCCCGAGGAACTCTAGTAATATGGGCTATTTTTTCAATCTCCTGGACCTGTAAAATATCTACAGCAAATTCTTGGTCATCAATGGTAAACGCAACTAATTGAAGCTCTTGTTCCATTATATTTCCCTCCCTTTAAATCAAGGTACCTATATCCAGAATCAGTGCTACATGACCATTACCTAAAATCGTAGCCCCAGAAAGACCAGAAATTCCATTTAGCAGCTTGCCAAGGGTCTTAATCACTATGTCCTGCTGCCCAATTAAAGAATCTACTATT
>JAWSUQ010000339.1:0-3538 GCA_033549265.1 Bacillota bacterium | reverse complement strand
ACAACATAAATCCACGACATAAACAAAATAATATTGTATACTTGCTTCTAACTAATTGAAACTATTTAAATTACTACATATAATATAAAGTAACCTACAAGCAAAAGTAATGCTATAATGCTCAGGTTGAAAACACCTGGGCTTTAATATGTTTAGCTTGGTTACAGTTGGTGCAAACTTTGGATAGAGGAGGAGTTTAAGATGAAGCCAGTAAAGATTACTGATACTACCTTGCGAGATGGCCATCAAAGCTTATGGGCCACAAGAATGAAAACAGAGGATATGATTCCTGTTGTAGAGCAATTAGACCAAGTGGGCTACCATTCATTAGAGGTATGGGGCGGAGCTACATTTGATGTATGTATGCGTTATCTTAACGAGGACCCCTGGGAAAGGCTCCGAACAGTAAAAAAATATATCAAAAAAACACCCCTGCAAATGCTCTTAAGAGGACAATCACTTGTAGGCTATCAGCATTATGCAGATGATCTAGTTGAGAAGTTCGTTTCCAAAGCAGTTGAAAACGGCATAGATATAATTCGCATCTTTGATGCCCTAAATGACTTGCGAAATATGGAAATTCCTATTAAAATAGCAAAGAGAGAAGGAGCCCACGTGCAGGGAGCGGTAGTATATACAATTAGCCCTGTACATACCTTTGATCATTATATTAAAACAGCCCTAAGCTTAAAAGAGCAAGGTGTAGATTCTATCTGTATCAAGGATATGGCAGGCCTGCTAATGCCCTATCAGGCTCATGAGCTAGTAAAAGCCATCAAGCAAGAAGTGCAATTACCGGTACAGCTTCATAGTCATTATATTGGTGGAATGGCGTTAGGAACATATTTGAAAGCAGTGGAGGCAGGAGTAGATGTAATAGATACAGCCTCTGTGCCATTGGCCTTTGGTGCCTCTCAGCCGCCAGTGGAAACGGTGGTTAGAGCTTTAATGGATACGCCATGGGATACTGGACTAAATATCCATGATTTATTTGATATAGCCAAATATTTTGAGGATTTGCGGAAAGCTCGGGGCTATGAAAGAGGAGTAACTAGAATTTCCGATATGTGGGTTTTTGACCATCAGGTACCAGGGGGAATGATTTCAAATTTAGTAAGTCAATTAGAGCAGCAAAAAGCATTAAATAGAATTGATGAGGTCTTGGCTGAAATTCCTAAAGTAAGGGAGGATTTAGGCTATCCGCCTTTAGTTACCCCTACTAGCCAGATTGTAGGTACTCAAGCTGTTTTGAATGTTTTGGCGGGTAAGCGCTACAAGCTAGTTCCCGGTGAAGTAAAGGCCTATGTAAAAGGGCTTTACGGCAAGCCACCGGCTTCTATTAACGAAGAGGTTAAACGGGCAATTATTGGTGATGAAGAAGTTATAAGCTGTCGACCAGCTGATTTATTAGAGCATAATTGGGAAAAAATAAAAAAAGAAGTAGGAGAATTGGCTAAGTCTGAGGAAGATGTTATTTCTTATGCCTTATTTCCTCAGGTTGCTAAAACTTTTCTAGAGCACCGTAATAATGGAAATGGCACTAAGCAAGATGTTCAAATAAACGATGCTAACAATTCAAAAGGGATCAAATTAAAGGAGGAAGACAAAGTGAATTTACAAGAAATAAAAGAGCTAATAAAAATGTTGGATGAGACTGATATTAGTGAGCTTAACCTAGAAAGTGATGGAGTTAAAATAAATATAAGAAAAGGCGGTGCTCAGGCACCGGTAGCGGCTCCTGCTGAATATGTAGCTCCTAAAGCTCTCCAAGCAAAGGCAGAAACTGTGGCAGCTAATGTCGCCAGTGCTGTAGCTAATGAAGCTCCAAAAGCAGCTGAAAAAGGCATGGAAGGGCTGGTACCGGTAGTAGCACCAATGGTGGGTACCTTCTATCAATCTCCTGCACCTGATGCACCACCATTTGTGAAGGTAGGGGACCAAGTAAAGGAAGGCGAGTCAGTTTGCATTATTGAGGCTATGAAGCTGATGAATGAAATCGAAGCAGAGGTATCAGGAGAAATAGTAGAAATTTTAGTAGAAAATGGGGAACCGGTAGAATATGGTCAGACCCTGTTCCTAATTAAACCTAGTAAATAATAATTACCCCACTTTTTAGTGGGGTTAACCTTAATTTCAACAAGAGGGGGATTTAATCCTAATGTTTAATAAAATTCTTATCGCCAACCGCGGTGAAATAGCTGTCAGGATCATTAGAGCCTGCCGTGAGCTTAACATAAAGACAGTGGCCGTTTATTCTGAGGCTGACCGAGAGGCGTTACATGTAAAGATGGCAGACGAAGCCTTTTGTATCGGTCCAGCCCAATCTAATCGCAGCTATTTAAACATACCTAATATTATCAGCACCGCCCAGGTAGCAAAAGCTGACGCTATTCATCCCGGCTATGGGTTTTTATCTGAGAATCCGTACTTTGCTGAGATCGCTGAGACTAGCAAAATAAAATTTATTGGACCACCAGCCTCCGCCATTGAGGCAATGGGAGCCAAGGCTGTAGCTAGAGAAACCATGATTAAGGCTGGAGTTCCTGTTGTACCAGGAACGAAAGGCATTATAAATAGTGAAGAAGAGGCTAAGAAAGTTGCAGAGGAAATAGGCTATCCAGTGATGATTAAGGCCTCTGCCGGCGGTGGCGGAAAGGGAATGCGAATTGCCCAAGGACCCGCTGATCTTACCAAAGCATTGCAGACTGCCCAGAGAGAAGCAGAAGCTGCCTTTGGCAACGGAGCGGTCTACGTAGAAAAATATGTAGAAGAACCTAGACATATAGAAATACAGATTTTGGCTGATAGCCATGGCAACGTAGTTTTCTTAGGAGAAAGAGATTGCTCTGTACAACGGCGCAATCAAAAATTAATAGAGGAAGCCCCTTCTGTTGCCTTAACTGAAGGAATGCGTCAAGAAATGGGTCAGGTAGCTGTAAAAGCAGCTAAAGCCGTAAACTATGTTGGCGCTGGAACAGTAGAATTTCTATTGGATAAGTATGGAAATTACTTTTTCATCGAAATGAACACTAGAATACAGGTAGAGCATACAGTTACTGAAATGATTACTGGCCTTGATCTTATTAAAGAACAAATTAGGATTGCAGCAGGAGAACCTTTAGGTTACCAGCAAGAGGATATTAAAATAAATGGCTGGGCTATAGAATGTCGGATCAATGCTGAACGGCCAGAAAAAAATTTCATGCCCTCTCCGGGGAAAATCACAAATTATCTGCCACCAGGAGGCTTTGGCGTGAGGCTAGATAGTGCTGCTTACCAAGGCTACAATATTCCACCTTTTTATGATTCTATGATTGGTAAGCTGATCGTTTGGGGTCAAACTCGAGAAGAGGCTATTAACAGAATGGAACGAGCCCTAAGTGAGTTTGTTATTGAAGGCGTATATACTACCATTCCATTTCATATGCTAATACTTGAAAATGCCTTCTTCCGCCGTGGGGAAGTTTATACAAACTTTATTCAAAGAAGAATTACTGCTGAATAAGGATTACTTTTTCGATTTTTATGGTATAATATA
>JAWSUQ010000338.1:0-3552 GCA_033549265.1 Bacillota bacterium | reverse complement strand
AGGGTACAACAGCTTACTGGAATTCCTCAAGAAGTAATGAAACAAGCTGGTAGAATGTATGCCACAGCAGAAAAAGCGACCATAGTCTACGCTATGGGTATTACTCAATACTCTAGTGGTACTAATAATGTTTTTGCCCTAGCAAATTTAGCGATGCTCACTGGTCAAGTAGGTCGTTATGGTACTGGTGTAGATCCTTTGCGTGGGCAAAACAATGTCCAGGGCTCCTGTGATATGGGTTGTTTACCAAACCTATTTCCATCGTATCAAACGGTGATGAACGAGGAGCATCGTCAAAAGCTGGAAAAGCTATGGGGGTGTGAGCTGAATAATGAACCCGGCCTAACTTTGACAGAAATAATGAAGGCAGCGGCAGACGGTGCAATTAAAGGCATGTATATACTAGGTGAAAACCCGGTGCTATCTGACCCTGATAGCAATCACGTCAAGAAGGCTTTAAATTCTTTAGACTTTTTATTAGTTCAAGATATCTTCCTAACAGAAACTGCTGAGCTAGCTGATGTCGTGTTGCCAGCTAGTTCCTTCGCTGAAAAAGAAGGTACTTTTACTAACACAGAGCGCCGGGTACAACGAGTTCGAGCAGCTGTGCCAGCTCCTGGTGAGGCTAAGCCTGATTGGCAGATTATTATGACCTTGGGGCAGCTGTTGGGTTTGCGCTGGCAATATAGCTCTCCGAAAGATATTATGAGTGAGATAAATAAAGCTGTTCCAATCTATGGAGGTATTACTTATGAGCGCATAGAAGACGAAGGTCTGCAGTGGCCCTGTCCATCTACTGATCACCCTGGTACTCAATATCTCCATGCAGATAAGTTTGCTAGAGGCAGAGGAAAGTTTCATTCAGTAGAATATTTACCTCCTGCAGAGGTGCCAGACGAAGAGTATCCCTTAGTATTATCTACTGGCAGAATGCTATATCACTTTCATACAGGCAGCATGAGTAGGCGCTCAGAAAAGCTGTCAAAAATTCACACTCATGAGCTAATGATGATTCACCCTAAAGATGCCGCTAAATATGGCTTAACTGATGAGGATACAGCCTTGGTCACTTCTCGGCGCGGTCAAATTACTACAAGATTGCAAATTACTGATCACGTTCCTCCAGGGACAATCTTTATGACCTTTCATTTTAAGGAATCTGCCGCAAATATCTTAACTAATACAGCTACTGACCCTATTTGTAAAATACCAGAGTTAAAGGCATGTGCAGTGAGGGTAGAGAAATCCTCAACTGACGCCGTAATCACTGGAAAATATGGGCACTAGCTGCTAACCCAATAGATTTATACAATCCTCCCTTTTCATTTGAAAAGCGGGGATTTTTTAATTGAATATTTAAATACCTTCTGCTAAACTTAAGGATAACAATTCCAGTTTAAGGAGGTATGTTTCATGAATAATTTTAAGTGCAATAACTGTGGTATGACACTAGAAACGGAAGCAGCAACCCCACCAGAGATATGTCCCTTCTGCCAGGCTAACTGCAGCATGGTAGATAATAATTGCTATATTCCAGACTGCCAGGAAAAAGAGGACTAGTAATGGACTAAGGCTTCTCCCAATAATAAAATGGAAGAAGCCTTTAGTTCTTTTGTATATATTATGTTCTGTTATTTACTGCACTTATTACTGCCGTACTTTGAACCGCACCCACAGCCGCCTGGTGTTTTCTGGGCCATTGCCTCACAGCCTGCTTCTTTTTCCTCTGCAGTTTGAGCAGTACATCCCAGTTTGCCCTCATCTTTCTCACCATAGAAGTTACAGCCTACACACATTCTTACTAACCTCCTCTACTCTTTTACTTCTTACTATACCAAATAGAGGCGAAGGGGTCAGTGATTGAAGTCACACTATCTGTATTCTGGATCTATAATTTCAACAGAAGGGCTAAAAGGTTCCATGGTGTAGCCATGACCCCAAATACTCTCCTGCTTTTCTCCTTCGATTAAGAACTGCACCTCATTAATCTCAGGAAGTTCTGCTAAGGTATTAACCACTGAATAGATAGTCATAGTCTCCCCAGTTGATCCACCCCAGTGCTTAGTTTTTATTTCTTGAGAAAAATTTACATAAGCAATTCCATCCACTATCTCTAGTGACAGCAGCTTCGCTTCAGCTGGTATGACAATACCTAGATCTGGGTCTTCTGGCCCTGCAATCAGTCTTTCTACCAACAGCTCTGCCAAGGGTCTGTTATCCTTAGTAATAGAAACCTCTTCTGGTACTAAGTACATAGCATCGGCATCCACGAAGTATACCTTGGCTGTAATTTGCTCTTGGCCAGGATTTGGGTTAACTATAGCACCCGGATCCTCATCTGCCGGCTTTTGATTTGTACCAAAATTTGTACATCCTACCATCAAACCCAAGGACACAATCACCGTAACAATTACTAACAATACTTTTTTTCCTTTATTCATGCAAATTACCTCCCAATGATTTTAGGCTTTTTCCTTGTTACAAACCCTATTATAAAGAATAAATTTTACGAGGTAATTAAGAAATGTTACAAATTTGTTAACTTTTTATGCCCCCGAATGCATTGAAATTTAATTCATGGCAATAAGATATTAAATTTACTACCTACACCCACTTCACTTTTAACAGTCACCTGACCCCCATGTAGGGTTACTATTTCAGATACTATAGCTAATCCAATTCCTGCTCCTCCGGTTTCTCTGCTTCGAGCTTTGTCTTGTCTGTAAAAACGTTCAAAGATTCTTTTTAGGTCTGACTCATTTATACCTATCCCTTGATCTTCAACCCATAGAGAGAGCTTCTGGCCCTTTGACTCATAGCCTAATTCTATCTTAGTATTGGGCAGAGAATACTTAATTGCATTGTCCAGCAAATTAAACACTGCCCTAAAAATCATTTCTCCATCCATTGCCCAGTAAAGTTCCTTATCACTAACCAGCTTTAGGCTAATTGCCTTTTGCCTCGCCAGTGGCTCTAGTTTATGGGTCAACTGATACATTAGCTCTCCCACTGATACCTCTTGAATTCTTATTTCTTGCTTGTTATTTTCAATCCTGCTCAGTAACAACAAATCTCCTACCAGCTTGTTTAGCCGATCTACCTCTTGATTTATATCACCAAGAACTTCTTTCGCTTCCTCCTCTGCTAAAGAGCCATTGAGGGAGGCTTCAACTAGCGCTTTCATAGATGCTAGCGGTGACTTTAGCTCATGGGAGGCATTGGCTACAAACTGTCTTCTGATTTGATCCTCTGCTGCAATTTTATTGCTCATCTCATTAAAGGCAAAGGCTAGTGCGGCAAACTCATCCTTGCTATCAATATTGACTTGGGCACCATAATTACCTGCTGTCATCTCCTGAACTCCTTGAGTCAGCTTATTTACTGGTCTAGTAATATATCTGGCAATAAAAATGCTTAGC
Organism: Bacillota bacterium; assembly: GCA_033549265.1. GTDB lineage: Bacteria > Bacillota > Desulfitisporia > Desulfitisporales > JAWSUQ01 > JAWSUQ01. The sequence continues at coordinate 133 of JAWSUQ010000338.1, read as the reverse complement.
ACAAATATAAGCAACCCCGTACTGGCACCAAATAAAATCAATCTATCTCTTAAGCTAGTCACCTGGGCGATCATGATATTCATATCTGCTGCTATAAATACTGCTCCTAGCGGTTGTTGCCCTGAAGCTATAG
>JAWSUQ010000337.1:0-3562 GCA_033549265.1 Bacillota bacterium | reverse complement strand
TGATTGGAATCCCTTGTAGTGGCATGAAAAATCCTGCTGGAGTGGTGGAAAAAACTGATGCTGCTAGCTTGCCCTTAGAGATAAAATGTACTGAATGCGTAAACCCAAATCCAGTTATTTATGATGAATTAATTGGTGAGTTAGTTACTGTTACTGATAAGCCGGAAAGATTTAATAGTGTTGAAGAACTAGAGCAAATGAGCCCAGATGAAAAATATGAATATTGGGCTAAGCAATATGAAAAGTGCATTCGCTGTTATGCCTGTCGTAATACTTGTCCAGCTTGTAACTGTAAGGAATGCTATGTAGATCAGTATAGAGTGGGTTGGCAGAACAAAGCAGTTGATGTTGCTGAAAATCAGATGTTTCACATTACCAGAGCAATCCACGTAGCAGGACGTTGTATTGAATGTGGCGAATGTGAAAGGTTATGTCCAATGAATATTCCTATTATGAAAATGAATAGAAAGCTAATTAAAGATATTAATGAACTGTTCGGAGATTATGCAGCCGGAGTAGATTTAGAGGCTAAGCCTCCTTTAGGACAGTTTAATACAAACGATCCAGAGGAATTTATGTAGAGGAGGTGGAATGATGAAAGCTATTAAAAAGAGTCAAATGAACGATCTGATTCAGGCACTTTCTGTTGCAGGGCAAGTATTTGTTCCTCAGGAGATTAATGGATCTACGAAGTTTGCTCCTTGGCATAAGGATGCTAAGGTACAATTAGATAAAAATACACTGCTTTCACCTAAGGATACCTTATTTCCCCAAACAGAAACTATGTATAATTATGTGGCGGATAACTTAAACACTTCTATTGAAGAAGCTGCGGCTACAACAGAGCGCCAGATAATCGTGGGAATAAGACCGTGTGATGTGAAGAGTGTAAGATTAATGGACCTAGTATTTTTGACTAAGGGTTTTGAAGATAAATTTTATAAAAATAAGAGAGATAATACATTGCTAGTTTCAGTTGGTTGTGATCATGCAGAGCCTTCATGCTTCTGTACCTCTATGGGTGTCAATCCTCAAGAGGAAGAGGGGGCAGATTTAGCATTAGTAGATCTGGGAGATGAGTATGGAGTAGAAGCCAAGACTGAGGCAGGTAAGGAGCTACTTGGACAGATTAAAAGCTTATTAGCTGATTCTAGCAAAGAGCCGGTAAAAACCTCAGGCTTCCAGATAGAGTTTGAGGGAGTTGATCAACTTCCAGCTAAGTTAAAGGACATGTTTGAGCATCCTCTATGGGATGAAATATGCCTTAAATGTATAGGCTGTGGTGCGTGCACTTATTTATGTCCTACTTGTCATTGCTTTGATATCCAAACAAAAAAAGTCGGCAAGGATGGTACTAATTATCGATGCTGGGACTCCTGTATGTTTGGAGACTACGCTTTAATGGCTGGTGGTCATGACCCAAGACCTTCAAAGAAGGAAAGGGTTAGACAAAGATTTATGCATAAGCTGCGTTATTTCCCAGAGAGATATAATGAATTAATGTGTGTAGGCTGTGGGCGCTGCCTGGCTAAATGTCCGGTGAACGTAGATATAACAAGAATTATCGGACGGATAAAGGAGGCGGATGTAAATGTCGGTTAGTGTGGAAGAAATAAAACAAATTAATCCATTAGTTCCGGTTAAAGGGAAAATTATTAAGATTATTTCCGAGACCCCTGATGTTAAAACCTTTCATGTAACCACTGATAAAGGTAAACCTTTTACGCCAATGCCAGGCCAATTAGCCATGCTGTCCCTCTTAGGGGTTGGAGAAGCTATGTTCTCTATAACCTCTCAGGGAGAGAATCACTTAGAGTTTAGCATTAAGCGATGTGGGATGCTTACTGATGCATTACATGAAGCATTAGTGGGGCAAGAGGTAGGTATTAGAGGACCGTATGGAAACGGCTTTCCAATTGACCAGGTTAAGGGCAAGGATGTCCTGTTTATTGCTGGTGGAATCGGGCTAGCTCCAGTAAGATCACTAATTAATTACTGTGTAGCCAACAGAGGCGACTTTGGAAAACTAGAGGTAGTATATGGCTCTAGATCTCCTGCAGATTTATGCTTTAGGGATGATCTTTTTGAGAACTGGCCTAAAGTTGATAATATGAGTGTTAATGTAACTGTTGACAAGGGAGACGAAAACTGGACTGGTTCTGTAGGGTTTGTTCCAGCGTTTTTAGAGGAGCTTAACCCTGACCCTCAAGGAAAGGTCACTATAGTCTGTGGACCACCTATAATGATTAAATTCGTAATGCAATCATTGGACAAAATGAAGTATCAGCATAAAAATATTATTACTACCTTAGAGATGAGAATGAAGTGTGGTATAGGTAAGTGTGGTCGCTGCAATATTGGAAGCTGCTTTATCTGTTTAGATGGTCCAGTTTTTACTATGGCTGAACTAGCTAAAATGCCAAACGAATATTAATTTAGATTTTACTGAATCCCTCTTTGAATTGGTAGTAACCTATCAGCTAAGAGGGATTTTCATTTCACCTCATACTTGCTTTGATAGGCAAAATAACATAGAATTAATATGAACTATTTATGACTAAAATTTTTTGAAAAGAGGGATATTTTTGCTGGTTGACTATCATGTACATGGCTTAGCTCATGGTGATTATAATCATACGCTAGAAGATATTGAGCCCTTTGTGAAAACAGCTGTAAAAAAAGGAATGTCAGAGCTTGGATTTACTGAGCATGATCGATATTTGAATCAAATAAATTTTGATTTGTATTCTGAGCTTCAAAAAATGTATCCACAGCTTAAGATAAGAATTGGACTAGAAATAGAATTTCGAGAGGGCCGGGAAAAAGAATTTATTAATTATGCTTGCGCCTATGATTTTGATTATACTATTGGTTCCGTGCATGAAATAAGTAACTGGCCCTTTGATCACCCTGACCATATTAAAGAATATGATAACTGGGAAACAGATAAACTATATGAAAGATATTTTAATATAATAGCTCTAATGGCAAATACAAGTCAATGCCAAGTTGTAGGTCATTTGGACTTGATAAAAGTATTTGGCTTTAGACCTAAAAAAAATATTCTAAGCTTTTTGCTTCCTGCACTGGCAGCTATTAAAGCTGCTAACATGGTGGCAGAAATTAATACAAACGGGTGGTACAAGCCAGTGAATGAAGTGTACCCTGCCTTTGATGTTTTAAAGGAATGCTATAATGCTGATATTCCCATAACCCTCAGCTCAGATGCACATCATCCTGACCAGGTAGGGAGAGATATTGATAAAGCTAACGCCTTGGCTAAAAAGGCTGGTTACACAAAGGTTGCTACCTTTGTGCAAAAACAGATAGTTTTTCAGCCCCTGTAATAAAACAAATTAAAACTGAAGTGATATAAAAACTCCTTTCAGAATAATGATGTATTATGTTATAGCTGAAAGGAGAACTGTGATGCTTGAGGTTGGACTATTGATGGTTAGCTTAGGCCTGATATTATTTGGAGCGGAGCTGTTTACCAATGCAATTGAATGGCTTGGGAAGCACTTGCGCCTGTCTGATGGGGCTGTAGGTAGTGTGCTAGCAG
>JAWSUQ010000336.1:0-3567 GCA_033549265.1 Bacillota bacterium | reverse complement strand
GCAGCATTTTTCTAGCTACACTTTTAGCCTCCTCCAGGTCATCTACCATGTTAAAAACTAACTTCATAGGCGTTTGTACTTGATGATCATTCAATACCTTTATCAACGCATAGGCATCTGTTATAGAGTGGGGTTCTGAAGTAATCACAATTACAATTTCGTCAGCTGGCATTAAAAAATTAACTACACTCTTTGATATGCCGGACCCAGTATCTATAAAAATCACATCTGCATGTTCTTCTAGCGGCTCAAACATATCAATAACTCTATTCAATTCCTGGTGGGACAGCTCAGTTAACGATTGTATGCCTGAGCCTCCTGGAATAATTTTTATGCCTGCTGGACCTTCTACTACAACATCCATAACGCTTGTTAGAGTATTGTTAACTAAGTGTTCAATAGTAAACTTTGATCTTATCCCTAACAGCACATCCACATTTGCAGTTCCCAAATCTGCATCTATTACATAGGTTCTCAGACCTGCTTGGGCCATTGAAATAGCGCTATTTATGACAAAGTTAGTTTTTCCCGCTCCTCCTTTGCCACTAGTTACTGCGATTATCTTAGGCAGGCCTGGCCTGCTTTTTATCTTTGGCTTAACGCTTTCTGCTTCACCCTTTACAGCAGCTTCATCAGCTACATCATTTTTGGCCATTTCCTCCGCGCTATTAACAGCCTCTTTAAGCCCTTTTCCTGGTTTAAACACAGGTACTGTTGTAGATGACATCTGTATTACCTCCCCCGTTTGAGGATTTCTTCCCTTTCTCGCTGCTCTTTTCTTTGTTTCAAAAGAACCAAAACCTAGCACCCGAACCTTATCTTCTGCTACTAACGCATTTTGAATTAATTCTAAAATTAGATTAACTACTTCTTTTGCCTTGCGATTTGGAATTGAAGACTCTTGAGCCACCTTGGTTACTAGTTCTCTTTTATTCATTTACCTTTATCCCTCCATGAGTCAGCAGCGTTTTATCTCAATATTCCACAAAATACAACTCTTTCCTGCATAAATTACCATTAAGTATCATAAATTTCCACCTGTTTGCAGGAAAAATTTTTCTTATAGAGAAAACTACACATATATAGTAAGGTAAAGGAGGAGAGAAATGTCACTAGGGAAAGACCTCAGCTCAGCTAGAGAAAGAAAAGGACTTACTATTCAGCAAGTCAAGGAATCCACTCAGATAGATATTCGTTATCTTAAAGCTTTAGAGAAAGAAGAGCTTTCAATCCTACCTGATAAAGAAATAGCTTTATCTTACTTAGATACTTATGGAAGTTTCTTAAACCTTGAGGTTAAGGACCTAACCAGTCAGTTTAATAAATTATGGTCGGACACAAATACAGCAAAGGATTTTCTAAAGGAATCCCTCGCAGACAAACAACAAAAAAGCGTATTTCAGAGTTATAAAAATATATTTCTTATAGCTTCTGTAGCAATATTAATAGCCATTAGTATATTTACTTTTGGCGCAAAGCCAGATAAACAAACCAATGAAAACCCTAATACTATCGCCAACAATCCAAGCCCTGAGGCTACTGAACCTAAGCTACAGTCCGATAAAGAGGACATTTCAGACGCAAATACACCAGCGTCGTCTAATGAAACAATTAATCAAGAAATTAATGATAAGCCAGTGGGAGCCATTCTTCCAGCTAATATAGCGATTGAAGTAGCTGCCATTAGGGGTGACTGTTGGCTTGAGGTAACTGTTGATGGTAAATTAGCATTATATCGGCTGGTAAAGGTAGGGGAAGAACCTCTACAATTCACAGGAACCCAGGAAATAAACATTTTAATAGGCAACGCTGCTGCAGTGGATATGACCTTTAATGGTGAGTCCCTAGGCCCCCTAGGTACTGAAGGACAGGTTGTAAGAAAAGTTCTAAAAAACTTAGATTAATATTGTTTTAAATACTTCTAGCATATTGATTAATATTAAAAAGCTAACTCAGATTTTTTGAGTTAGCTTTCATATTTCTAGTAGCTTGCTAATTTCTACCGGCCTTATCCTTAGGAATTATCTCAAGGTGAGGAACTATACAGTCTTGTTCTAAAACTCACAGTAATTAACGGTTCTTGGAAATGGGATAACATCCCTTATATTGCTTATCCCCGTAATATACATGATAGCTCTTTCAAAGCCCAGGCCAAAGCCGGCATGCTTGACCCCTCCGTATTTTCTCAGGTCTAAGTACCACCACAAATCATCTTTGTGGATATTAAAATCTGCCATTCGTTTTTCTAACACAGCTATTCTTTCTTCTCTTTGACTGCCTCCAATTATTTCTCCTACACCTGGCACTAGTAAATCCATTGCTGCCACAGTTCTATCATCATCATTCATCCTCATATAAAATGCTTTTATATCCTTAGGGTAGTCAGTAACAAAAATCGGCTTGTTAAAGGCTTTTTCTGTAAGATAGCGCTCATGCTCCGTCTGTAGGTCTTTGCCCCATTCTACAGGGTACTCAAATTCTTCTCCTGCTTGCTGCAGAATTTCGATAGCCTGGGTGTAAGTGATTTGAGCAAACTCAGAGTTAACAATATGTTGTAGCTTTTGCCTAATCCCCTTTTCCACAAAGCCATCAAAAAAATTCATTTCTTCCTGGGCATTATCTAGAATATAACTGATTATGTATTTCATCATTTCTTCTGCAAGCCTCATGTTATCCTTTAAATCTGCAAAGGCTATTTCTGGTTCTATCATCCAGAACTCCGCTGCATGTCTTGCGGTATTAGAGTTTTCTGCTCTAAAGGTGGGACCAAAGGTATAAACATCTCTAAAAGCAAGAGCAAACACCTCTGCTTCTAGCTGACCACTAACTGTCAGATTCGTCCTTTTACCAAAGAAGTCCTCAGTAAAGTTTACTACCCCCTCATCATTCAGTGGCGGCTCCTTAGCATCCAAGGTAGTTACTCTAAACATCTCGCCTGCCCCCTCTGCGTCGTTGGCAGTTATGATTGGCGCGTGGACATATACGAAGCCCTTGTCTTGGAAAAATTTATGGATTGCATAAGCTAGCAGCGACCGTACTCGAAATACTGCTGAAAAAAGATTTGTTCGCGGTCGTAAATGGGCTACTTCCCTCAGAAACTCTCTCGTATGCCTTTTAGGTTGAATAGGATAGTCCTCTGGCGAGTCCCCCTCTAACTTAATTTCAGCTGCCTTAATTTCAAAAGGCTGTTTACTTTGGGGTGTTTCCAGTAGTGTTCCGATTATTTTGATGGCAGCCCCTACTTTTAACCTTGCCACCTCATCAAAATTAGGCAATAGGTCCTTTTCGTAAACAACTTGAATCGAGTTAAAGTGGGTTCCGTCGTTTAATGAAATAAATCCGAAGGATTTCTGGTCACGATTGCTCCGGATCCAGCCATTAACCTCTACTTGCTTGTTATTAAACCTGCTACTTTCTCGGACAAGTTGTCTTACCAGCACTTTTTCCATAGTTTAGGTCTCCTTGTTTTTTTTATTTTCAGTATAAACCAAAAATGTACTAACTGGAAAGTATTAGTCATCAACTTAATTTATCGAATATAAATTTTAATTATTATATTCTCTATAT
>JAWSUQ010000335.1:0-3577 GCA_033549265.1 Bacillota bacterium | reverse complement strand
AAATGTACAGGTTTTAGATCATGGATATACAGAGATTAATTTACCTCCGTTGGGAAGTATCAGGGCAAAAACCCATAATACGCCTTTAAAATTTACCATCACCCTAACAAATATTGATATAAATGGTATCAAAAGCCTACTAGAAGCTGAATCGACAACGGAAGACTTTGAAAAGCTTACGAATCAAATTAGAGAAGATATTGGTAACGTAGTTTTTAGGTATATAGTAAGATTAGTTCTATTAGCAGCTGCAGGCGGTGGCATAGCTGTAGCCTTATTAAGACCAAAAAAAAGATTAGTTATTCTGGTAGGCATTATGCTAGGAGCTTTAATAGTAGGGGGCACATTATGGCAAACTTACCGTACTTATGACTATAACCAATTTGAAAATCCAGAATTTCAAGGAGTGTTAGAGGTTGCTCCGTGGATGATAAGCTTTGCTCAAGAAGCTATCGTAAAGGTTGATGAGCTAGGCAACAGACTGCAGATAATAGCTGAAAATTTGTTTCAGGTGTATCAAACTATTGAATCATTAGATCTCAGAGAGCCTATAGATAGTAATTTGCGAATTTTACACGTCTCGGATATCCATAATAATCCAGCTGCCTTTGAGTTTGTAAGGCAAATTGCTGTAAGCTTTAACGCTGATTATATAATTGATACCGGTGATGAAACGGATTTTGGTACACCTCTGGAGAATATTATTTTTCAACAAATTTCGGAATTAGGAATACCATTTATTTTTATTGGGGGAAATCATGATTCTGAAGACACATTAAATGCAATGGCTCAAATAGACAATGTCATAATATTAGATAAGGAGGCAATAGAAATAGGTGGGCTCACATTAATCGGTTTTAGTGATCCCTATTCTAAAACAAATCTGTTAACTTCATTAGGACCGGAAGAGGTCAATGAAAACACAATTATGATCCAGCAGGTGTTAAAGGCGAAGGACATACTGCCGGATATGGTAGCGGTTCATAATCATAGGCTAGGAAATCAACTAGCAGGAATAGTGCCAGTTATCTTCCATGGCCATGACCACCGGGTTTCCATAAGTGAGGTAAACAATAGTATTATTTTAGATGCAGGTACTTCTGGGGCAGCAGGAATAAGGGGTTTGCAAACTGTAAATGAAACCCCTTATTCAGTATTAATGTTGTATTTTAAAGTTACCGAAGAAGAAAAGTCATTAACTGCTGTAGATGTATTTAAAGTATATAACTTGCGGAGTGGATTTATCTTAGAGAGAAATATCTTAAACTATGTATTGCATGAAACAGTGGAATAGAAAGATTAATAGCATAATAATATGTTATTATTAACGATGGGTAAGAATGGTGAGGGTAAGAATATGGTACTAATAGGTATTACTCCAGAACTAGATATGCATAATAACTGCTATAAACTTAACCAAAGCTATGTTGAGGCAATCCTCACTAGCGGAGGAACCCCAGTTATAGTGCCTATCACTTCAGATATAAAGCAGATATTAAGTATATTAGCTAACTTGCGGGGAATCGTTTTATCAGGTGGAGGAGACCCAGATCCATTTTATTTTGGAGAAGAACCACTGCAGACCTCAGGCCCCATTAATCCATTCAGAGACCAATTTGAACTAGGGTTAGCAAAAGAAGCGTTAGCTCTACAAATGCCTATATTAGGTATTTGCAGAGGCTGTCAAATAATGAATATTGCTGCCGGAGGCTCGATTTATCAGGATATTACTCATATCAGTAATTTGCAGCATACACAAATGGCTCCCCGTTGGTATCCAACTCATTATATTAGTATAGAGGCTGGTACTAGGCTATTTAATATAATTCAAGATAATAAAATTAGAGTAAATAGTATGCATCACCAGGCTATTGCTAAAGTTGCACCAGACTTTGCTGTAAGTGCCATTTCTAGTGATAGCATAATAGAAGCTATTGAAAGCAATAATGGAAAAGCTATTGGCGTCCAGTGGCATCCAGAGGAACTTCTTGATACTCATGGCAAAAAACTATTTGCATATTTGGTAAGAGAATCAGAAAAAACAGTTTGACAACCTTTGGAAGAAGAGATATAATTTAATCGAACAAATGTTTTCAGGGGGAGGTCATGGAGTGTCTGATAAACAAAAAGCATTGGAATTAGCTTTAGCACAAATTGAACGCCAATTTGGAAAAGGCTCAGTTATGAAACTAGGTGAAGCTTCTGCTAAAATGGCTGTAGAGGTTATACCAACTGGTGCTATCTCCTTAGATGTAGCTTTAGGAATAGGTGGTGTGCCAAGAGGAAGAATTGTTGAAGTATATGGGCCTGAGTCTTCAGGTAAGACTACTGTGGCATTACATATTATTGCAGAAGCACAAAAAAATGGAGGCACAGCTGCATTTATTGATGCTGAGCATGCGCTAGATCCCTCTTATGCTGGAAAGCTAGGGGTAGATATTGATAACTTGCTGATCTCACAGCCTGACACAGGGGAGCAGGCTTTAGAAATAGCAGAGGCCTTAGTTAGAAGCAACGCTATTGATGTAATCGTAGTAGACTCTGTGGCTGCTCTTGTGCCTAGAGCGGAAATAGAAGGCGAGATGGGTGATAGTCATGTAGGTTTGCAGGCAAGGCTAATGTCTCAGGCGCTACGAAAGCTTGCTGGGGCTATTAACAAATCTAAAACTACTGCAATATTTATTAATCAAATTAGAGAAAAAGTTGGGGTAATGTTTGGAAATCCTGAAACTACTCCAGGGGGACGAGCTTTAAAGTTCTATGCTTCTGTAAGGTTAGAAGTAAAGAGAGTAGAGACCTTGAAGCAGGGCAACGATATGGTTGGCAATAGGACTAGAGTTAAAGTAGTGAAAAATAAGGTTGCGCCACCATTTAAACAGGCTGAATTTGATATTATGTATGGAGAAGGTATTTCCCGAGAAGGAGATTTGCTAGACCTAGGGGTTGAGGCTAAAATTGTTGACAAAAGCGGTGCTTGGTATTCCTATAAAGAGGAAAGGCTTGGGCAAGGCAGAGAAAATGCTAAAAGCTTTTTGAAGCAGCAGCCTGAAAAAGCACTGGAAATAGAACAATTGGTTAGGCAACAGCTTCAGCTGATTACTATCCCGCATAACGATTTCATAGAGGAAGTGTAGTACTACTATTAACTACTTGAGTAAATGAAAGGTCCTTCTTGTTTTAGAAGGACTTTTTTTATATAGGAGGGGGGGAACATTTTGACTATCGATAATGAAAAGAAGGCTCTGACAAAAGTTTTTCGGTACCTTACTATTCAGGATAGAAGCAGCTTTGAAGTAACAGCTTATTTGCTAAGAAAAGGTTATGAAGATTCAATTGTAAAAAATGTAGTAGCTTATCTAGTAGAAAAAAAATATATTAATGATCAACAATACGCTGCTAGGCTAGTTAAAAATAAAGCGGATACTAGAAAATATGGGATAAGAAAGATTAAAGCATTTTTATATGCAAAAGGTATTAATTATGATATCATTGAAACAACCATTGATAATATAGATTATAACGAATTTGAAGCAGCCCAAGCTCTAGTGGCTAATAGATTTTCACAGAGCATAAATGA
>JAWSUQ010000334.1:0-3580 GCA_033549265.1 Bacillota bacterium | reverse complement strand
GTATTAGAGGGGCACACTAAAGGCTGTGTCACTAAGGCTATCCACGAAGATCATGGAGAGGAAGCTATTGATGAACTTATGGAAGTAATAGTAAAGTTCATGAAATAAGTGAGAATTAAATGAAGGAGAATATAAACTCCCGTTTTTATTTAGACGGGAGTTGTATTTTTTAACTATAGATGAAAGTAAGGAAACTTCATAAATTAGTCACAAATGAGTCATAAAATCGTAATATTGAAATGGCACAATAGTGTTAGATACCTATTTGTGAAGTCATCTATTAATTCCTAAAAAAGCTGATTGGGGGGAGTAAATAATTAGGGTTTTTTTTATCACAGCTTGTTAACTTTTTTACTAACTTATTTTGATGTATCCGATTATAGGGAGGTATAAGATGTTTAATATTAAAAGAATGAGAAAAATGTATTCCTTTGTTTTAGCATTAATGATTATTTTTTCCTTAAATTCTGTTGCTTTTGCTAATGAAGAAATAACTGCAGGAGAAATATATGTTTCAGTATGGCCTGAATACGATGAGCCTGGGGTGCTGGTGATCTATAGTGGTGAGGTTAAAAATAATTCCAGTGAAGCTTTTGATGGTTACATTAGGTTTAATGTTCCTAATGAAATGGATAAAGCAGAAATGGTTTGTGAAACAGAACAAGGAATGCTTTGTGTAATCTACCAAGTTGAAGAAATGGGTGACTATAAGCAAATTAGCTGGAAGGTAACTAAGCCAATTGCACCAGGTGGCACTCTGCCATTTATGTTGGAGTATTATTATGACCCGATTCAAGGTGAGACAGATAAAACAATAGAGTTTGAATTTGTGCCCACATATGATATGCTAAGCTTAGTTTGGGATGTTAAAGAGCCATTTAACAGTACAGGTTTTACAATAGAGCCTAGTTTAGATTCACGAGGCCAAGATAACAATGGCTTTAATACGTATCGAGCTACGAATTATAATATTAGTAAAGAGGAGGCTCAGAATTTAACAATAAAATATACTAGGACGAGCACTGAGCCTTCAATAGATAAAAGCTTAGTAACAGGAGGTACAGCATCTACTTCAAATGATAAGGTTGCAGATGCAAATAAATCCTTGGTACTTGTTTTAGTTGCTGGGTTTTTGGGAGTTATAGGTTTTTTTGCAGTTTATGCATTAAAAAATAATAATAAAAGTAAAACTAAGTATTCTAAAAAAAGCAACAAGCAAAATAAAAAGGTTTCAAAAAATAATAGTTCAGACAGTCAAGAATTAATCAATGAAAAGAAAAAAATAAGAAAGCTACTGTTAGACGGAAAAATTACTGAGGAAACTTATCAACAGCTTGCAGAAGAACTAGAAAATGAGAAAAGATAGTAGGTTGGAGGTGATTGGATGAAGGCAAAAACAAAGATTTTAATTGCTGCCGCCATAATTGTGGTAACAATTTCTGGATTGATGGTTATGGGGATTTCTAATTTTTCAGGAAGGATGGTTACTATTGAGGCAGTTTTAGCTTCTGATGGGAAGCTAGATGAAAAATTTTTAAGAATTGAGGGAGACTTAGTACCTGACTCCACAGAATGGAATGCTGCAGCAGTAGAGCTAACCTTTCAAATAACAGATGGAGAACGGATCCTTGATGTTTATCACAATGGTTTTCAGCCTGATAACTTCTATGAAGGCGTTGAGGTAATCCTAGAGGGCTACTATAAGGGAGACGGATTATTTGTAGCTGAAACTGTGCAAACAAGATGTCCTAGTACCTATGAGGAAGATGTGAGGACACAAGAATAACAAATGTTTAAACTAGGGCTTTGTAAATTTAAGGAGGTATATAAATGCTGCCAGATATTGGATATATAGCCCAGGCCATTGGGCTAGCCATTAGTATTTATGTCATAATAGCTTACGTAGTAGGTGTCAAAACAGATAATGCCAAGCTATTAGAAAGTGCTAAGGGTGGGGTTGGTGCAGTAGCGTTACTAACTACTGCAGCTTCTTTAATATTAGTTTATGCTTTACTAACTAGCGACTTTTCCATTAAATATGTAGCTCAATACACTAGTACAGACTTACCGTCATTTTATAAATTTTCTGCGTTTTGGGCTGGTAATTCCGGGTCATTATTGCTATGGCAATGGATGCTAACTGCTTATGCAGCAGTAATAGCCTACTCGCGAAGACACCAGTTAACTGAAATGACACCTTATGTTATTTCTATCTTAATGTTAAATATAGTATTTTTCTTTATAATGCTTAACTTTGTTGCAAACCCCTTTGAAAGACTAGCTTTTCCTCCTGCAGAGGGAAGCGGTCTTAATCCAATGCTTATGAATCCTGGCATGGTTGTCCATCCAGTTACACTTTATTTGGGTTATGTAGGGTTTGCTATTCCATTTGCCTACGCTATGGCTGCGTTATATCTTAAAAGAGTTGATGACCTATGGATTAAAGTCACAAGAAAATGGACTATTATAGCTTGGATTTTTTTAACCTTAGGCAACTTATATGGCGGACAGTGGGCTTATGTAGAGCTTGGCTGGGGCGGATACTGGGCATGGGATCCTGTGGAAAATGCGTCCTTTTTGCCATGGCTAACAGGAACAGCTTTTCTTCATTCAGTCATGATTCAAGAACGTAAAGATATGTTAAAGATTTGGAATGTAGCTTTAATTATTATCACATATGCCTTCACTATTTTTGGAACCTTCTTAGTGCGAAGCGGTGTGTTATCTTCTGTTCACGCATTTTCAGACTCTAACCTAGGATTGTATTTTTTAATATTTTTGTTTGTAATGTTAATAGGCGCGATGTATATCACAATGGATAGAATGAACCTTTTGCGGGAGCAGTCAGAGTTTCAGTCCCTTTTATCTAAGGAAAGCAGCTTTTTGATTAACAACTTGTTACTAGTAGGATCAGCCTTTGCAGTATTTTGGGGAACTATTTTTCCATTAGTTTCTGAAGCAGTTACCGGGACTAAGGTTACGGTAGGGATTCCCTTCTTTAATAAGGTAAACGGACCAATCCTTTTAGGGATGCTGTTTGTGATGGGAGTTTGTCCACTAATAGCATGGCAGAAATCCACCATTAAGAATTTGCGAGATAATTTCATGTGGCCGATGATTATTGCGGTGGTAATTACTATTGGGTTATTCATATATGGAATCACTAAGCCATGGGCAGTAATAGGTTACTTAGTATGTGCATTTGTCCTATTAACACATTTGCAGGAGTTCTATCGAGGAACTAAGGTCAGACATAAGCTGACAGGTGAAAGCATTCCAATGGCATTTGCCAGACTATGCCTAAAAAACAGAAGACGTTATGGTGGCTATATTATTCATATTGGAATAGTATTAATGGCTATTGGTATAATTGGTTCTAATCATTTTAGTCTTGAGTCTACCAAAAGTGTTCGGGCGGGAGAAGTAATAACAATTGGTGACTACGAGTTGACATTTAATAAGATTGATGCAAAACGAGAAGGTGCCAACGAGGTTGTATTTGCAGATATTACAGCAAACCGAAATGGTCAGTTCTATGCCAAGATGACACCAGAAAAAATATTTTATCCAACCTGGTCCC
>JAWSUQ010000333.1:0-3580 GCA_033549265.1 Bacillota bacterium | reverse complement strand
TTCCTTGTTGATTTTTCCTGCTCGAGCCGGAATGACTCTGTCATCTCCCAGTAGCTTTTTAAAATTGGCATAAGCTATAGCAGAGCAGATAGAATCAGTGTCTGGATTTTGATGACCAATTACATATGTAACAGACATGCTGCTTTTACTCCTCTCAGATATAAGAACTAACTATTTTATGGTAGAATAAAACAAACTTTCTAACAAATTTCATGCTATTATATCAAATAATTTGTTAAATATAAATAGAATTCACAAAAGTGTTAAAAAAATAAAGCACGGCTTAACGCCGCGCTTACCACAAATCATCAAAAGCAACTTTCTCATCTTCAGGTTTTGGCAGGTGACGATAGTAGGTGCTAACTGCCAGTAATAAATTTACTCCTCCTAATGTTAAGTAGAATGTCTTTAACCAGCCACTAAATATGATAGACATAATAGTTAAGACAAAAGCAGCATAAATATACTTCTTAACTAAGGTAGGCTTTTCTGTAATTAGCTGTAGAAAGCTCCTATTGTTTCTAATGCTCTTACCTTCAACCACCACCTTTTCCTTAGCTTCCAAGCTGCTTTGTATAATGTCATTTTTGTCCTCTAAGTACAATGAATGATTCATATTCTTGAGAAGGGTCAATAGCTGATCACTATTTATGAGCTTTATTTTAAATTCACTTAGCCTTTTGATATATGCTGATGCTCCTTTGTCAAAACCTCCTGCAGTGAAATAAATGCCAGCAGCGGCTCCCTGCTTTTGAGCAAGTTTGAAAAATTCCTGAAGATCACTTGCTAGTATCTCTTCATCCTTAGAGCCATGAATATATATAGCTACTTTTTTGCCACCCTTAGCTCCTATAATCGGTAGACCTTCCCCTGCTATAGAGACCTCATTTAGCTCCAGCATTTCTCCAAAGTCAACTGTCAAACTATCTAATTCACTTCGAGACAATCGGTCAAGCTTCTTGATACAATTGTTTTTTCTTTCTCGCTCTTCTTTCATATGAGCAATCATTTGCTGTCTATTTTTCTTTCCGAAGGAATATAGCTTCGAGAAAGCAATCGGTCCAATAACTGAAAGGTATAATGCCATTTGTATAGTCATAAAATTAGCTAAGAATAGCAATACCAGCACCCATGACAGGAGTAGTCCAGAAAAATAATCAAATTTTTTTCCTAACCAATTTCTGTCATCCTTTTGCTCTGCCATTATTTCTAATCGTTTTTGGCTTTTTTTACGCCAATCAAGTATTAAACGTTGTCCTATTCGCGTAATGTGGTACTCTTTTTTCACACTACCACCTCCTGTTACATATTTTTACCAGGTTTGCTCCTGTTTAATCCAAGAAGTGATAGGATTTTTTTATTAATCTATTCTTCGGCTCCTGTACCGAGAACAATTGTTTCTATTCCATTTAATGCTTCCTCCGTCAAAGCTTCGATATCTAATTCTTTTTCTGCTTCTTCTGCTTGAATAGGCCTTGGCTTTGTTTTTGGCTTTTTGGGCACAAATACTGTACAGCAGTCCTCATAAGGTAGAATAGATGTTTCATATGTACCTATTTGACGAGCTATATCAATTATTTCGATCTTATCCATAGTTATCAATGGACGCAGCACAGGAATTTTGATGACATTTTCAATAGTATATATGCTTTCTAAAGTTTGACTAGCAACCTGGCCAATACTTTCTCCTGTTACTAAAGCTAATGCTCTTCTTTTCCTAGCCAACTTTTCAGCTATGCGCACCATCATCCGGCGCATAATAGTAATCCCCAGATCATCTGGACAATTGGCTCTGATTTCAGTTTGCACCTTAGTAAAGGGAACTACGTGAAGCCTAATTTTGCCGCCAAACTGAGAGATAATTCGGCTTAGCTCTATTACCTTTTCTTTGGCTCGTTCACTGGTGAAGGGAAAGCTATGAAAGTGAATGGCTTCTACCTGGACACCCCGCTTCATTGTCAAATAACCGGCTATTGGGCTATCAATTCCCCCCGATAGCAATAATAGGCCTCTGCCGTTTGTTCCTACCGGGAGTCCACCAAGGCCTTTAATAACCTGAGAAAATACAAAAATTTCTTCATCCCGAACTTCTATCGTCACTGTGATCTGGGGATTCTTTACATCTACTTTTAAATCCTCAGTATTCATTAAAATATGAGCACCTATTTGTTTACTAATATCATAAGATTCATAGGGAAACCGTTTATTAGCTCTTTTAGTTACCACTTTAAAGGTTTTTTTCCCTTCATGCATTTTAATATCTGTTAATGCCACTTCTTTTACCTTTTCCAAATCTAAAGGTAACCGAAAGCAGGGACTAAAGGAGACTATCCCAAAAACCCTTTTCAACGCCTTGGTCACCTTGTCAAAATCGTTATTTATCGGGACATAAATTCTCCCGTAGCTCTTTTCCACCTTAGTTGCTACTCCGTTGGCTACTAACACCTTAGTCATATTTTGGATTAATTTATCTTCAAACTTATGTCTATTTTTTCCCTTTAAGCCTATCTCCCCATATCTTACCATCACAACTTGATACATTTTTCTACCTCCCCATTAATAGCCTTAGTTCTTTAATTCCTGCTGTTATCTTGTCCACAGTATATAGAATATCAGCTTCTTCAGTTTCCACTGATAAGCTAAATCTAATAGTGCCATCAGCTTCTTTATCATTTAAACCGATAGCCTGCAACACATGACTAATATTACGGGAACGAGAGCCACAGGCTGAACCAGTTGAAACATAAATTCCTTCACTCTCCAAATAGTGGAGCAGTACTTCTCCTTTAATGCCGGGAAAGGAAATGCTGATTATATGGGGTGCACCAATAACTAAATCACTATTAAGCTTGCAATCTGCCACTTCAGTACTGATCCCATTCCAAAGGAGTTGCTGCAACGCTCTTATTTTTGCAGCCTTGTCTTCTCTAGCTTCACCTGCAATAGCCAAAGCTTTAGCCATTCCCACTATTCCTGGTACATTTTCTGTTCCAGAGCGAATGCCTTTTTCCTGACCGCCACCGTCTAACAGAGGTACCAACTGAACACCCTCTTTAATGAAAAGGCCCCCCACGCCTTTTGGACCATGAAACTTATGGCCGCTAAAGGAAAATAAGTCTATGCTTAATTCCTGCAAATCGATAGGTAGCATTCCCATAGCTTGAACCCCATCTACGTGAAAAAAAGGAGCTTTACCTTGTTTTTTTATAATTGCTGCTAAATCCTTGATGGGCTGGACTGCCCCCAGTTCATTATTAACCATCATTATTGTCACTAAAATAGTCTCTGGGGTAATTGCTTCCTGTAATTCTTCAAGAGAAATGTTCCCTAAATGATCAACTTCTAGATAAGTTATGGCAAATCCCTCTTGCTCCAATTCTTGGCAAACCTCTAATACTGATGGATGTTCTATTTTTGTTGTAATAATATGCTTGCCTCTGTTTTGATAAAATTCAGCTATGCCCTTAATGGCTAAATTGTTGCTTTCAGTGCCTCCAGAAGTAAAAATGAGCTCCTTGGGCTTGCAATTAAGGTTTTTGGCCAATATACCTCTCCCTTGAGCCACAGCTTTTTCTGCATC
>JAWSUQ010000332.1:0-3586 GCA_033549265.1 Bacillota bacterium | reverse complement strand
ACCTGAACCATCAATTATCAACCTCCAGTAGGATCAATTTATGCTTCTCATTATGGTGGATAAAATCAATTTTCATCAAGCGCTTTATTAAGTCTTTACCAAAAATGCCCATTAGACTTAAAAAGTTTATCTCCATCTCCTGCTCTCGCCCATATGGGTGTAAAAGCTTATAAATAAAATCGATATTTTCAATCTCACTTTTATATTTCTTTTTATGTACTTGCCATACTTTCTTTTGTAAATACCTTGCTTGATGATTTATAATATTAAAATTGCTTTGAGCTAACTCATCTAAACCTGGTTCGAACTTATGGACCATTGTAATTAAGCTATTGTATGCTTCTAATGCTAAAGTCATTTTTTGATGAAAATCATCTAAAAAGCCATTAATGTCTTTTTCTAGAACTACTTTATCTTTAAAAACTGATATTACTTTTGTAGACAATGGAAACTCTAGGCTATTATTATTTAAATAATCATTTATCTCCTTGGTAATTAAGGTAACCCTTGCTCTTGGAAATATAACGGGCATATTGATTTCAAAGATTTGATATAGCTCTTTGATTTGTGCTAGATAATTAATTTCACCTGGCCCTCCTACATAGGCTACTGTTGGAAAAAGATAGTCTTGAAAAATCGGCCGCAATAATGCATTGGGGCTAAATTTTTCTGGCGCTGCTAGGTATTGCTGTTGCAACTCATCTATTGCCATGACTAAAGGTGTATTCTTACCTATAACAGCCTTTCCTGCTGCATTAATAAAGATAGGCTCCCGTTGCCCATTTATTTCATAAAAAATGGGTAGCTGTCCGGTAGTCTCACTATTAAAAACTGGATCATATCCATAACTTGTTAATGCTTGTGCGCTTTTTCCTATTATTTCATTTATTTTTTCATGTTGCAAAAATACTTTTTTACCTAGTGGTCGCAGCAATTGGCGCAATTCTGGCACCATGGGGTCTACAATTATTAAGCCATACTCATCAAATAATTTAGTCATTAGTGAGCCATAAAAATCCGTTAAAGATGATGCTCTCTTTGCTATAACAGCAACTTCATCAAGTAAAATCCTAATAGACTCTAAATTGTAGAATTCTTTCTTTAGCTCTGATATTACTGTTAAAACATCTTTGCCTACAGGAATATTCCCTACCGGAGGTAATCCCGGCAATGAGTTAGCTATACTATATCTTCTTAATTGCTTATTTGGAAGCATAAAGCTACTATAGCTAACCTCAGCAAAATCGTGATCTTCTGAAGCAATCCAAAATATAGGAACTACAGGCTCCTTAGTTTCATTAGATATTTTTAATGCCAATGTTATGGCAGTTATTACTTTATAAATAACAAAAGCTGCCCCAGTTAAAAAGCTAGCCTGTTGCCCTGTAATAACAGCACTACATCTGGGATTTTTGAGTAGTTCAATATTTTTGATGGTATTACTATTACAACCAAGCTTTTTATTATAAGCCAATAAGGCTGTAACTAGCTGCTCAGCCTTCCTTATATCTTTTGGTCTTTCCCTAATTAAACGACTCTGCTGAATAATATCTTCTATTGAAAATTGTGGATAAGAAAAGAAATGGCTGATTGGTTCTTTTGTATGCAAATAATCATTAACTATTTTAGTAGACCTTAAGTAATCATATTGATATATTTTGGCTAGGTGCATCAAATCATCTCCTATAAAGCAATAAAAACACTGAAAAACCCAGCGTTTTTATTATACCATTAAATATATATTTTGTTTGCTTTAATTAATATTTTGCTGAGTCTTTGCACATGAAGTACATATTCCATAAAACTCTAAACGATGATGAGAAACAGCTCCCACCATAGTTTCTTCTACTTTCTTGCCAAGTTCATTCAACAAAGGAAGGTCTATATCATAGACGTTATTACATTTTTCACAAGTAAAATGGTAATGGTTATGTGGGTTGCCATCGAATCTTCTAAATGTACTACCATAATTCAATTCCATTACTTCCCCGTTTTCTACCAATACCTTCAAATTACGATAGACAGTTCCTAAGCTAATATCAGTCATCTCTTTACGAGCTTGTTCATAAATCCAGTCAGCTGTTGGATGGGAGGTAGTTCCCTTTAAAATATCGAGAATTAATTTCTTTTGCCTAGTCATTCTAGTATTATTCTTGAGCATGGAAGCACCTCCTATCAATAATAATTATTAATATTAAGTTAAGTATACCAAGATATAAAAGATTTTGTCAAACTTTTATTTTCACAATCATATCAACTTCCACAGCTGCATTTAAAGGTAATGAGCTAACCCCTACTGCTGCCCGTGCATGCTTACCTGCTTCTTCAAATAGCTGCCCTAAAATCTCTGATGCTCCGTTGACAACCTGCGGCTGCATAGCAAAATCCGGAGAGCAGTTTACATATCCAGTAACTTTTACTATTTGTTCAATTTCGTCTAAGTCTTCTATAATACTTTTCACTGCAGCAATGCAATTAATAGCACATGCCTTTGCTGCTTCATATGCTTCTTCTACCGAAAGATCTACTCCAACTTTCCCTTTATATTTTAGTTCACCTTTGACAAAGGGAATTTGGCCAGAAGTATAAATTAAATCTCCTATCTGAATCGCGGGAACATATGCTGCTACAGGAGTTGGCACCTCCGGTATATCAATCCCTAGTTCGGCTAACTTCTCTTCAATACTCAATGTTAACATCTCCTTTTTAATTAAAAAATTCTTTTTACTATTAAGAAAGCAAAAATTAAGTAGAAAATAATACCAGGTAACAATTGATAGGGCGTTAAGTACTGTTTTCTTACAATTTGCCAATAAACTAGACTGGCAGACAATAACGCCAGGACAGCGCTGGTAAAGGCAGCAGGGGTTAAAGACCAGCTGGTCATTGATATTCCAAGGGCCGGTATCAGTGAGCTTTGGAAAACCATAGCACCTGTAATATTCCCAAGGGCCAAGGTATCTTTATCGCCCTTTACCCAAATAATACTATTAAATTTTTCAGGCAATTCTGTAGCTACAGGCGCAATAATTAGAGCTAAGATAAAGGTTGGTATATCAAATATTTTTGCCAATTCCTTGATCACATCTACAAAAACAGTAGCCCCAAAAATAATTGTCCCTAATGCTAAACTAATTTGCATTATAATGCTTAGTAAGCCAGGCCTGCGTTTTGTAAAGAATTTTAACAAATATAAAGGATTAAGAGCATGAAAGCTATTGTTGCCACTTGCCTGTGTAAAAGTTAAGTAAAGGTAAACAATATAAGTTATTACCAATAGTCCAGCTATCACCAGCTTCAACGATCTGCTAGGTATAAAAGCGGCTAAAATAGCCACTGAGTAAACAATAATAAAGAAGCTCAAGTCTCTTTTTAAAACTATTTTATTTACCTTTAGGTTTGGAAATGATTGTCTTTTGTTTCTAAAAATTATTACAGCTAAACCTGTAATTCCCAAGGCTAAGGTAGCAAGCATAAAAGGTGCCCCTAGGATTGCTCCTATGCCTATTTCTTCACTACCTTCCTGGCCAGAAAAGATAGCTATAATTGGTATCATAGTTTCTGGTAGAGCTGTTCCTACAGCTGC
>JAWSUQ010000331.1:0-3589 GCA_033549265.1 Bacillota bacterium | reverse complement strand
GGTTATCAGTTTGGAAAAAATAAGAGTAAGGTTTGCTCCTAGTCCTACGGGACCTTTACATATTGGTGGTGCTAGGTCTGCTTTATTTAACTATTTATTAGCAAAGCAGTATCGGGGAACTTTTGTAGTTAGAATAGAGGATACTGACTTAGAGCGCTCTAATAGAGAGTCGGAGGAAAATATTTTAGCATCATTAAAATGGCTTGGAATGGACTGGGATGAAGGAATTCAAAAAGGCGGCGATAAAGGCCCTTACCGTCAAACGGAAAGGTTAGATATTTATAAAAAATACGTAGACCTGCTTTTGGAAAATGGACAAGCGTATTTTTGCTATTGCACTGAGGAAGAGCTAGAGGAAGAAAGAGAAGCTCTCAAGGCAAAAGGAGAAACTCCTAGGTATTTAGGGAAATGTCGTACTTTAACTGAGATAGAGCGGAAGGAAATGGGAAATCGGGGCTTAAAGCCAGTTGTTAGATTTCGGGTTCCAGATGGTCAAATTATTAATATTGATGACCTCGTTCGGGGGAAAGTGTCCTTTGAAAGTGATGGCATAGGCGACTATGTTATCGTGAAATCTGATGGAATCCCAACCTATAATTTTGCGGTGGTTATTGATGATGCCACTATGGATATCACCCATGTTATTAGAGGCGAGGAGCATCTTTCCAATACTCCGCGACAAGTGTTGATTTATGAAGCATTAGGATTAGCAATGCCTAGCTTTGCTCATATTTCTCTCATATTGGGCAAGGATCGGTCAAAGATGAGTAAACGCCATGGCTCCACTTCTGTAGTTGCTTATAAAGACAAAGGATATCTGCCGGAAGCACTAATAAATTTCTTGGCATTATTAGGCTGGTCTCCTGTTGGAGAAGAAGAGATTTTTACAATAGATGATTTAATTAAACAATTTTCTTTAGATCGAGTGGCCAAAAATCCAGCTGTTTTTGATTTAGATAAGCTAAATCACATTAATAGCCATTACATTAGGAAAGCTCCTTTAGAGGAAATTACTACAATAGCAATCCCCTTTCTGTCGGAATCTGGGTATGTGTCTAAAGAGCCTAATATCGAAGAGTTTAAGTTATTAACAAAGATAGTGGCAGCAGTTAGAGAAAGAATAAATAACGTGGCTGAGGTAGCAAACTTTGCAGATATTTTCTTTAGTCAAGAGGTCATCTTTGAAAATGAAGAAGCTAAAGAGGTACTTAAAGAAGAACAGGTTCCCCAAGTGCTAGAGCTGCTGCAACAAAAAGTGATGGAGGCTGAGGAACTAACGGCAGAAGTAATCAAGGCTTTGTTAAAATCGCTGACTAAAGAATTAGGCTTAGGTGGACGTAAGGTTTTCATGCCAGTGCGGGTAGCGTTAACTGGTCAAATGCACGGTCCAGAGCTATATGATATTATACCAATTTTGGGAAAAGAAGGTGTGAAAAAGCGGATAGCTAGTAGCACGGGTCAGCTATCTTAGTAGGAAACTCTTGACTTCTCCCCGAGATTGAATATAATTTAGATATAGAAAAATCCGATGGAAATAGGCTAAGATTGAGAGAGTAAATTAGAGTAGCTAAGCAGAGAAAGGTTTCCTATGGCTGGAAGAAACCTTGTAGTTATGCTGATTGAAGTGCACTCAGGAGCTCTGGGGTTGAACTTACTAGTAGGCCCTGGCGGGTGGCGCCGTTATCCTACCTTTTTATGAGTGGAGTCTTAAATAGGCTCAAACAGAGTGGAACCGCGAGCCCTTCGTCTCTGACCAGAGATGAAGGGTATTTTTGTTATATGACAAAATAGAAGATGCTTATAATTGCTTTTAGGGGGAAGAATAGACATGCTTAGAAGAATTAGAAAAGATATTCAGGTTATCTTTGAACGAGATCCTGCTGCCCGCAGCATCTGGGAAGTAGTATTTTGTTATCCAGGCTTTCATGCAATGCTACTGCATCGAGTAGCCC
Source organism: Bacillota bacterium (assembly GCA_033549265.1). Taxonomy (GTDB): domain Bacteria; phylum Bacillota; class Desulfitisporia; order Desulfitisporales; family JAWSUQ01; genus JAWSUQ01. The sequence goes on along the minus strand of JAWSUQ010000331.1, from coordinate 1,637 downwards.
ATAGGCTATTTTGGGGAAAGTGGGTAGTGCTAGCTAGGATAATATCTCAGCTTAACCGATTTTTAACTGGAATAGAAATTCATCCAGGTGCAAAAATTAGTGATGGATTATTTATAGATCACGGTACGGGAGTGGTGATTGGTGAAACCGCTGAAATCGGTGAGAATGTAACTATATATCAAGGGGTTACATTAGGTGGGACGGGAAAAGAAAAAGGAAAGAGACACCCTACTATTGGTAATAACGTAATGATTAGTGCGGGGGCTAAGGTATTAGGGAACATTGTAATAGGTAATAATGTTAAAATAGGGGCAGGCTCCGTTGTCATTAAAGATGTACCTGATAACTGTACAGTTGTTGGGGTTCCAGGAAAGATTGTGGTTCGCAATGGTAGACAAATTTTATCAGCTGAGGTCTCGGCTATAGATTTGCAGCATGACCAACTGCCGGACCCAATTGCCGAGATGCTGCTTTGTATGCAACGTAAAATTGATAGGCTTGAAGGTAAATTGTTAGAGTTGGAGGGAGATAAGAATGAGTAATATAAAGCTTTATAATACGTTGACTAAGACTAAAGAAGAGTTAATCCCTGTAGAGCCGGGTAAGGTAAAAATGTATGTATGTGGCCCTACCACTTATAACTACATTCACCTTGGTAACGCCCGGCCAATTGTGGTATTTGATACAATTCGCCGGTTTCTAAACTATAAAGGCTTTGAAGTAACTTATGTGCAAAATTTTACTGATATTGATGATAAAATTATTAAACGGGCTCAGGAGGAAAAGCTTGAGGCCATAGCGCTAGCGGAAAAATATATCAACGAGTATTTTGTGGACGCTGACGCTTTGAACGTTCAAAGAGCAGATGTGCATCCTAGAGTAAGCCAGCACCTTCCAGAAATAATTGCTACAATAAGTAATCTGATAGATAAAGGCTTCGCCTATGTGTTAGATGGAGACGTTTATTATCATATCCAGCAATTTGATGAGTATGGAAAGTTATCGGGAAGAACTATTGAAGAGATGCAAGCAGGGGCTAGAATCGAAGTGAATCAAAATAAGAAGCATCCAATGGACTTTGTGCTGTGGAAGGGTGTAAAGCCTGGCGAGCCTGCCTGGGATAGCCCTTGGGGTAAGGGGCGACCTGGCTGGCATATTGAATGTACAGCCATGGCTATAAAGTATTTGGGTGAGCACTTCGATATTCATGGTGGTGGCTATGACTTAGTTTTCCCGCATCACGAAAATGAAATTGCTCAATCTGAAGCATGTACAGGAAAACCATTCGCAACATATTGGCTCCATAATGGATTTATAACAGTTAATCAAGAGAAGATGTCTAAATCACTTGGGAACTTTTTTCTAGTGAGGGAGATTTTAGAAAAATTCCCTCCTCAAATAGTCAGATTCTATTTGCTGGCAACTCACTATAGAAGCCCTCTGGATTTTGATGATCAAAAGCTTGAAGCTACCTTAAAAAGCTTCCAGCGAATAGCAAGTTTGGTAGAACGTATTAATGAAAAGTTGCCAATAGCAGTAGAAGATGCTACAGGCGAATTAGAAAATCAATTAAATGGCAAGCTAGAAAGAGCAATGTCAGAATTTGATGAAGCTTTGAGTGATGACTTTAATACGGC
>JAWSUQ010000330.1:0-3590 GCA_033549265.1 Bacillota bacterium | reverse complement strand
GAATTCCAAATTATACTCTGTTAGATATGGTCTTGGATCTTTAAAATTAAAGCTTCTTGCCCCATATGGACAGGCTGCCATACAGTAGCGGCATCCTATGCATCGGTGATAATCCATAGCTACTATTCCGCTATCCTTTTTAAAAGTTGCTTTGGTTGGACAAACCCGTATACATGAAGGCTTTTCACAATGGTTACACAGAACAATTACTGATTTATTTTTTATTTTTTCATTTCCAAATTTCTGCTCTAATTGGGGAAAAACGTTTTGACAGTTTTCCTTCCATATCCATTTAACCTCTTTAGCTACATTATCAAGCTGAGGCACATTATGGGTATCATGACAAGCTGATATACACTCTGTACAACCTTCTTGACATTTATTAATATCAATAGTCAGTGCCCAATTGACCTTAGAAACTGCCTCAGAATCTGCCAAACCATCTGCTTTAGTTCCTGCAATTGCTTTCAATGCTGGCAGTGCTCCAAGACCCAAAACCCAAAGCCCACTGACTTTTACAAATTTTCTTCTATTTATTTGCATTTAAATAACCTCCCTCGGCTCCAAGTGGCAACTGAAGCAGTTAGGCTCTTTAGCTCCTGAAAAGCTATGGCAGCTATCACAAAACTGTGATTTGTTTGAGTGACATTTAAAGCAGGTATTTAGACTCATATTGTAATCTTCACCAGTTGTTGAGGTATAAAGCCTGTTGTTATCCCGAACCACTGAATTCTTCCATTGACTCAGTAGCTCCATATGCTTGCTTCGCATAAATTCTAGCTCTTTAATGCAGTTTTTTTCCTCCATTGCTTGAATTTCAGGTGTATCTATACTAACTTTTGGCTGTGCTGCAGTATTACCTACATTACTCCAAACCGGATAAGTAGTTAATATTAGAAAAACCATTAAGCCAATAATGATATTTCTCCCATTATGCATCTAGGTCACCCTCCGTTTCACTTAGTGGTTCTCCCCTTAAGTCTGTCTCTCGTTGACGCTCTCCCTTCATAATAAGGGCATTTCCAACTAGTTCATGGACACCGATTACATCTACTCCTGGTACCCAATAGTTCATTAGAGGCGGTAGGACTGCACGGTCAAGAGCACATATGCAAGCAAGCATATTGATATTATGCTTTTGCTGAACATGCTTGACTGCATTAGCTCTGGGAAATCCACCCCTTAACCTCATTTCCATAAATTCCTCAGTATTTAAACCTGAGCCACTTCCACAGCAGAATGTTTGCTCCCGAATAGTATTTTCCGGCATTTCAAAAAAATTTTTGCAAGTATTATGGATAATATAGCGAGGTTCTTCAAACAACCCCATGGCTCTAGCTGGATTACAGGAATCATGGTAAGTAACCCGGTAATGGTCATTTCGCTTAGGTTCCAGCATGATTTTGTTGTTTCTAATCAAATCTGCAGTAAATTCTGTAATATGTACCATCTTCGTGCAGGAAGCGTTGTCAAATTTCGTTCTCGTTATCGGTGAAACCGGAGCTTCTAAAAAATCCGCCGGCCCGTTCATCGTATCCATATACTGATGAACTACTCGCCACATGTGGCCACACTCTCCACCAATAATCCATTTCACCCCAAGACGCTTGGCCTCGGCATAAATCTTAGTGTTTAGCCTTTTCATCATTTCATGGGAGGTAAACATGCCGAAGTTTCCACCTTCTGATGCATAAGTACTTAAGGTGTAATCCAGGCCAATCTCATGAAAAAGCATCATATAACCCATAAAGGTATAGGTGCCTGGATCGGCAAAAACATCACCCGAAGGAGCTACAAAAAGGATCTCAGCCCCTTTCCTATTAATGGAAGGCTCCACTTTTATCCCTGTTAGGTCCTCTATTTCATCTGTAAGCATTTCTACATTATCTACGAAGGCGTGGGGCTGAATACCTACGTGATTACCGGTTCGATAGCAGTTAGCTGTTGGTGCAGTAATCCATTCAATGTTGCAGCCTACTAAGTTAAGAAGCTCTCTAGCAATCATAGTAATCTCGGCAGTATCTATCCCATAGGGACAAAATACTGAGCAGCGTCTACATTCACTGCATTGGAAAAAATAATAAAACCATTCTTTAATGACATCCTTTGTGAGCTCTCTAGCCCCTGCTAAAGTCCCAAACAGCTTACCTGCCGTAGTAAAGTCATTTCGGTACACCGATCTAAGGAGCTCGGCTCTAAGGACAGGCATATTCTTGGGATCCCCTGTTCCTATATAAAAATGACATTTATCTGCACAGGCACCGCACCGAACGCACACGTCCATAAATAGCTGAAGGGATCGATATTTTTCTAGCCGCTCTCTTAACCCTTCTAAGATAAGCTCCTTCCAATTATCTGGCAAATCCCAGTCATCAGCCTCAGGAGACCACTTTCTTGGATTTGGCAGTCCAAGGGCCTGTGAACTATCAGGCTTAGTACCATAACACCAAGTACCTGACCGAAACACAGTGGGTGTTTCCATCCATTTATTCTTAGGAGGACTAAATTTAAATGCCAATAATTGATCTGGTTTTGGAACTTTTGCCATTTTTAACACCTCTCTTTATTATTAACCCTGTAATTTCTAACAGCTTCTTTTAATTTCAGCTCAAATATTCTTTCTCTATATTTCATATACTTATCGAAGGCCATTAAGGCTAGCTTATCTATCTCATTCACCAGCTCTACCAACTCAAGGAAATTATTATCCCATGATTTTTTTTGCAAGAAAGCTTTCTGAGTGCAATAGACTGGGAAGGTGTGAAATCCTGAACTGCCTTAATTCGTATAATTTCCTCCAGATGCTTTTCAAGTATATTTTGGCGCTTTTCGCCAACTAGTTCCAGAAAAATGCCTAAACCTGAATGATAAAGAGTTTGTCCTACAGGATTGGCAAATAGGTTTTTTTCATGCCTCAAAAGCTTTTTTGCCTCTGAGGGATATTGGTCGATCATCAGCTCAAACCAAGCTTCAATCACTGTCTCACTTTGCTCATTTAGATATTCTGATAGACTAAGAGATATATCTTTTTCCACTCTTGGTACACCTCCCTTCGCAGGTGAATGTAATAACTTGTGCAAATCCTAACTGAAATTTTCCAAATATCTTTCTAGATACTTATATTGTTCATACAGTAAAATTATTACCTCTATTTTCACTCTTACCGAAATTATTTTCTTATAAGCATAATAAAAAGCCACTAGTGCCTTTATAAAAAGGTCTAGCGACTTTCTCAATTAATAGTTACATTATCATTTTAGTAAACTCTTTTATAGATATTCGCTCAATCATTTCTCCTAGCCTTTCGCCAGAATTGCCATAGCGTTTATAGATCAACAAAATCTGTTCTAATTTATTCAGTACATCTTGATAGGTAGGAAAATCTCCTAATACAAGACCAAACTTAGGTCGCCGGCCCAGTTTTCCTCCTACCAAAATTCGATAACAGGTGCTTTGAATCTTAATCGGCTTACATTGAGCGCATAAGCCACAGTGGATGCATAGGTCGTAATCGATATAAGCCTTACCGTTTTCCCCTTTTTTGATAGCATTTTCAACACAGTGTTCAAAACAAGTAAAACAGCCCTCAC
>JAWSUQ010000329.1:0-3614 GCA_033549265.1 Bacillota bacterium | reverse complement strand
CACCTCCACAATATTGCTATTACAAGTTCTCCAAAATAAAGGCAGGAATCACCTTCGCCAGTATCTCCCCAGCTGTCTTTGGAGCAACTTTGCCCGGCAACCCAGGAGCAAGGATAGCATTAACGCCTTGGTCAGCAGCAGCTTTAAAATCGGTACCACCAGGTTGAGAAGCTAAATCTATTATTAGTGTATTAACGTCTACTTTTACTAGTAACTCTTTAGTAAGTACAAGAGCTGGGACTGTATTAAAAATCAGATGAGCTTCACTAATTTTATCAATTAGCTCTTGATAATTACATACCTGATAACCTAATTCAAAGGCTCTTGCATAGTCTGCTGGCTTACGAGCTACTATTGTTACATTAGCTCCCAAAGCTGCTAGCGTCCGTGCCATAGTAAATCCCACTCTACCAAAACCTATTACAAAAGAATTGCTGCTGTGTATAGTAAAATTTGTATGCTCCATTGCAAGCTGTACTGCTCCTTCTGCTGTGGGAATAGCATTCAAGATAGCAACTTCATCAACTTCAGCAATTTCAATAAGCTTTAGTTGATATTTTTCTGCCCATTCCTTTAAAAATGGTTTTGCCACCCCAACTATTACTGGTGTTTTTGGAGGAATTTTTTTTACTACACTTTCTGTTAGAACTAACTTTTCTTCAGCATAAATAGCTCGTATATTCCCCTGAAGATCAGTTCCTGGCATCGGTAGAAGTACAGCATCGACGTTTTCTATAGCCTGATCAATACTTGAAACAATACGGATATTAGCAGCATGTGGTAATGATGGAAAACCAACGATATTTAGCTCAGCGCCTAAGGAAGCTAGTCTAGGAATTAATACTAGTTCACGATCATCTCCACCTAAGACTCCAATTTTAATACCATCCAGTTTCTTTTCCATCTATACTATGACCTCCTAAGTTGTCATTTAATAGCAATATATGTACACCTCTAAGTATAGGTGCTAGTTTAATTTTTTAATTGGTTTACATTATTTTTTCTAGTCCGTAAACAAGGCCTGTTAATTTTTGCACATTCCTAATTGCCAGTACTATACCTGGTGCAAAAGACTCTCTATTTATAGAATCATGACGAATTGTTAGAGTTTGTCCTAAATCACCAAATATTACTTCCTGATGAGCGACTAATCCTGGGAGTCTAACACTATGTACTCTCATGCCCTGATAATTCCCACCTCTACTGCTAGTAATTTTTTCGTATTCGTTAATATGGCCCTGTCTTCTTTCTTCCCTTACCTCACTTATCATTTCTAGGGTTTTAATAGCAGTACCTGATGGAGCATCCAGCTTTTCATCATGATGCAGCTCAATTACCTCAGCATGCGGAAAATACTTTGCCGCTTCTTGAGCAAATTTCATCATTAATACTGCCCCAATGGCAAAGTTAGGAGCGATAAATACACTAGTAGCCTTTTCTTCACTTAATTGTTGAATTTCTTTAGTTTCTTCATCAGTTAGCCCCGTAGTTCCAACGACTGGGTGAACCTTGTTTTCTAAAGCTATTTTAATGTTTTTTAAAACTGCCTGGGGGTTAGTGAAATCGACCATCACTTCAGGGTTGCTTTCATTTATTGTGGCGGTTAAATCTTCATGAATTTTTACACCTACAGGTTCAAGACCAACTAAATATCCTACATCTGTACCCGTATACTTAACATCTACGGCTGCTACCAGTTGCAGGTCCTCTGCTGCTAAAACAGCTTTAATTACTTCTCTTCCCATTCTGCCACTGGCACCAGAGACAAGTACCTTAATGCGATTCATGTTCAAAATGCCTCCCTTATTTTTCTAAATGCTTATTCTGTATTATATTCATCATTGACTATTTAAATCCTCTTTTATAGTAGAAAAATTGACTAAACCAGTAGAAGTAAATAAAGGCTTCACTGTTTGGCAACTAAATGAAGCCTTTATCAAATATTATACAGAGTATTTATTTAAGCTAGAATGAGTACCGTCTAAATCAACTATTATCACTTCAGTACCAATTTTTTTTACAGCCTGCCAAGGAATAATGAGCTGTTGGCGGTCAATCCAGACACTTAGGAAATTTCCTTTATTCGGTAATACTATTGATTCAATTGAACCAGTTTGAGTATCTATAACCAAGTCTGATTCACCAATTGTTCCTAGCCTACCCCCATCAAATATATTTACTATTTCTTTACCTACTAGGTCACTTAAACGCATTTGCTACTTCCTCCTACTTAAAATTTAGTACCTTCACCACTAACGGCTGAATAATGGCGATTATAATTGCCAACATTGCTACTGGATCTAATCTAATACTGTCTGCAATTAAAATTTGCTCTGGTATACTTAGGTTTAGAAAAGAAATAAGCAGGGACAGAGAAATATAAATTCCTCCTGCAATGGCCACAATTTCAGCTAACGCCTTGGAAAATGGAGATAATTTTATCTCATCAGGGATACTAGATGTTGGTCGACGAGTTTTCTGACTAGAAACTTTAGCTCTGATAGCAAAAAATAATAAGAGTAATAGCATTAGTAGCAGTAATACATTAATCATAATAAAAAACCACCTCCTAGTATTCATATTTACTACGGCAGGTGGAATATTATGCTAATTTTCTGCAATTATCTTGTACCAGTATGCCCAAATCCTCCATTGCTTCTATCGGTGAAATCTAATTCACCTACTTGTATAAGTTCAGCTTTAGCAACAGGACAAAATACAATTTGAGCAATTCTTTGGTTAGGCTCTATGACAAAAGACTCATTACTTAGATTTATTAGTAATACTTTTATTTCGCCACGGTAATCTGCATCGATTGTACCAGGTGTATTTAAACAAGTGATCCCATGCTTTAAGGCCAAGCCGCTTCTTGGCCTTATTTGACCTTCATACCCAATAGGAATACTTAACCAAATTCCTGTTGGTATTAATAACCTTTCTAATGGCTTAATCTCTAGTGGATGATCTAATTCTGCAGCTAAATCAAGACCTGAGGAGCCCGAAGTTTGATATAAAGGAAGCTGATTATCTCTACGCTTATTTATGACATTTACCGTTACAGGTTCTTTTTTATGCTTCATATTTTTTTACTAGCTCCCCAAGTATATCGTCATTACATGACGGACCAATAGTGGTAATGGCAAGTTTAGACGGTTTAAACAAGTTATTGGCCATCTCTATTATTTGGGAAGTATTAACTTTAACAATATTATCTATTACTTCCTCAGGGGAAATTAATTTATTAAAGCAAAGCTCTGATTTTCCAATTCGACTCATCCTACTAGAAACATTTTCCAAGCCAAGATATATGTTTCCTTTTATTTGATCTTTTGTTCTTTTAAGCTCTTTTTCCGGAATACCTTCTTTTACAATCTTATTAAGCTCCTGCATCACTAGCTCAGTCACTTCTTCAGCATTATCAGGACTAGTGCCAGCATATACAGTGAATAGACCACAATCTCTAAAGGCCGAGTGATACGAGTATACAGAATAAGCTAGGCCTCTTTCTTCTCTAATTTCTTGAAAAAGGCGGGAGCTTAATCCTCCTCCTAAAATATTATTTATCAAATGCACTTTATAGATATCATCACTATCCTGGGGCAGACCCGGAACAC
>JAWSUQ010000328.1:0-3623 GCA_033549265.1 Bacillota bacterium | reverse complement strand
TTATGAGCTATGATCAAAAAGGTGTTTCAATAAGTGCTTGATTGAACTAGGCAAAATGCTGATTTTTTAAGATGCCTTGGTATAGTTATAAAAAATCAGCCTTAATTTATCTTTTAGGCTGTTTTTTTCCATGATATATCATAATTATTGTTTAGAAATTGAATAGTTTTGGTTTAGGAGAAGTATTTACTTTCTTACTTTGTAGGAAAAGTAAAGACTTCCATAGAATAATAGTAAGTGCATTAAAGAATCTTAAATATTTTTAAAACAGCTTAATTTTTAAATTGTTAAAAGTTTAAATTTTTAGCTTAAAAAAATCAAAGGAAAGAGGAATAAGTTATAATGAACTACTCGAATTTGAAAACAACTTATATTATTTCTATTGCTACTGCGGTGTTAGCTTTAGTGGCTGCTGGAGGAGGGCTGTTATTAGATAACCTATACTTAGACAACAATGACTTTATATTAATAGGTTGGTATGCCAATGATATGGTAACGCTTTTGGTTGCCCTACCGTTATTGGCAGCTTCTATAATCTTCTCCATTAAAGGCTCTTATCGAGCCCAACTACTGTTACTTGGAATATTAAATTATATGTTTTACAACTATGCCTTTTATCTTTTTGGTGCTGCTTTAAATATGTTTTTCTTGATTTATGCTGCCCTGTTGGTGCTGCCGGTTTTTGGTCTGATTTTTGGCTTGCTTAACCTGGATATGGATAAAATTGGGGATAGCTTTAGTGATAGGACGCCTGTTAGGTTAATCAGCAGCTTTATGATATTTCTTGCTCTCATGCTAGGCATAGCATGGACTGGACAATGGCTAAACTTTGTAATTAATGGCCAATTGCCACAGATTATGGTGGACGTGGGGGCTACTAATAACATAGTCGCTGCATTAGATCTGACATTAGTAGTACCATTCTTTACTTTAGCTGCAATATGGTTATGGCAACGCAAAGCTATTGGCTATGTACTGGCGATTATTGTACTGGTGAAGGGCTTTATCTATAATGTAGTGTTGACAGTAGGGTCTATAATTCAGGCTAATAGTGGAATAGCGGGAGCAGCAGACTTGGTACCTTTATGGGTTTTCTTGGGAGCAGGTTGCTTGATATCTGTCTTGTTATTAATAGTTAACTTGAAGAGAGCCAGCTCATGAAGGTACTGTTTTTTTTAATGGCTGGCGGCAAGGTTACTGGCGGCTGATAGGACGCCTTCATTACAGCCTCTTTATTGCTGCTGCCTGGGCTTATTGTGGATTTTTTACTATTGGAACCTATTATAAAATAATCTAAATCCGGTAGCTTCAAGGACTCATTAAGAGTTTAGAGAAAAAGTTTAAAATTTAAGCCTTAGTAGGATATACTAACTTATATAGAAATATTGCTATTGTAATAAATAGCATTTAAAGTAAAATGCTAAAATGGGGATGATTAGGGTGGATATCTTTTATGTAGATCGCAAAACAGGACAAAAGAAAAAAGAGGTAGTAGCTGGGGGCCACATCATAGAGTGGATTCACGATACAGCCCCAGGTAAAACCCTATTAGAGCTTTTAATTAAGAGAAGATTACTTTCTTCCTTATTCGGTATGTTTTATAACTTGTCCTATAGCAAAAGAAAAATAGCCAACTTCGCCAAGGAGTTAGAGATTGACCTAAGGGAAGCTGAAATAGAAAGCCCCAATAAATATAAGAATTTTAACGATTTTTTTGCCCGCAAGCTAAAGGAAGGGGCAAGGCCTGTAAGTGGTGACCCTAACCATCTGATATCCCCTGCCGATGGGCGGGTGTTGGCCTATGAAGATATAAATATTCACCAGGTGATTCAAGTTAAAGGACAGGAATACTCCCTGGAGGAGCTCTTTCAAAGCAGTGAGTTAGCACGTCAGTTTCAAGGCGGTATCTGTGTTGTTGTTCGCTTAAATCCATCTGATTATCATCGCTTCCACTTTCCAGATAGCGGTGTTCCCAAACAGTATCAGCATATACCTGGAAGCTATTACTCAGTAAACCCAATGGCTTTGAAGAAAATAGCTAAGGTATACTGCCAAAATAAAAGGGAATTAACTGAAATTCAATCAGATAACTTTGGTAAAATAGTAATTGTAGAGGTAGGAGCTACCTGTGTCGGCTCAATTGTTCAAACATATACCCCTAATGAGCCGGTTGAGAAAGGTCAGGAAAAAGGATATTTTATGTTTGGCGGCTCTACAGTAATTTTATTTATAGAGCCAGGCTTTGTTCAAATAGATAAGGATATAGTTGCAAATTCCCTCGAGTTTGTAGAAACAAAGGTAGAGATGGGAGAACGTATCGGCATCAAAATTAGAAAATAATTGCGAGAATATCAGCATGCTTTTACCATGAAGGGTTACCTTAGTGCCTAAAATTGTAATTAATTAAAATAATTTTTAAGAGAATAATATTATCGAGAGATATACTTATTAGGAGGTAGTATTATGCAAGGCACAGTTAAATGGTTTAATGCTGATGAAGGCTTTGGTTTTATTGAAGTGGAAAACAACGATGACATCTTTGTGCATGCCAGCGGAATTAAAGGAGAGGGCAATACTTCTTTACATGCAGGGCAACGAGTTGAGTTTAATGTGTTTTATGCCAACCCTGGTTTACAGGCGGAAGACGTGGTAACCCTATAAAGCGGTAAAAGGAGGGAACTTAATGTCGAAAGGTGAAAGTATTACTAAAACTTTAAAGGTGGGAGATAAGGCTCCAGACTTCACCCTTAAGGCCCACGGTGAACGTACTATTAAGCTAAGTGATTATCTGGGAAAGAAAAATGTATTTATTGCTTTCTATCCACTTGATTGGACTCCTGTGTGAAGCATGCAGATACCTTCATACGAGGAGAATCTATCTCGTTTTGAAGAGTTAAATACTCAGGTTCTGGGTATCAGTGTAGATAGTGTGCCGAGTCACGAAGCTTGGCAGAAATCGGTGGGTGGTGTTACTTACCCCCTTTGCTCAGATTTTTACCCCCATGGTGTAGTAGCCCAAAAATACGGTGTGCTGCGAGAGGGGGACCCCATACCGGGAATTGCTGAACGGGCTTTATTTATTATTGATACCAAAGGCATAATTCGCTTTATTGATGTTCATCCCATTGGCCAACAGCCAGATATTGAAGAATTGTTTAAGATACTCAGTACATTATAAAAGTTTATAATATAAAAATAAAAAAATTAATGCTTATATAAAACTCTAAGCATTAATTTTTTTGCTTCATTCTATATAGATTTCCATACTTACAGTCTCGCCATTGAGACCTGTTGCCTTTGCAGCTTCTGTTCCGTTATCCAACTGAGCAACTAGTTCTAACAGACTATTATTGTACTGTTCTAATAATGCTTCCATATGCTGCTCCATTCTAAAGGCAAGAAATTCGCTAGTAATATCGTCCTTAACAAAAATTTTTGCTAAAACAGTCCCATCCTCTTTAAGTTCAATAGAAGCTTCGTTAATAAACATGCATTGCTCCATGGTGTCAGGGTAATCGTTGGAAAAAGCCTGATCCTCTTCAGTAAAACTGGCAGTCTCAATTGAAGCGGCGCTTTCATCTTGCTGTTGAGGGGCATCTGTAGTAGTACTATCTGTTGAGCAG
>JAWSUQ010000327.1:0-3623 GCA_033549265.1 Bacillota bacterium | reverse complement strand
AAGGTTTCACTAAGTTTTTTTATTTCTAGCACATATGGCATAAAATTTGCTTTAGATATTTATTAAATGTTACTATTCCCTGTATAGGAGGAAAAATTATGACTTTTTATGGTGTAGCTAGTGGCTACTATAAGCCGCTGTCTGTTAAAGAAGTAGAGAGTATTCATCAAACTTCTCTAAGAATTCTAGCGGAAGTAGGCTTTATGGTTGAAAACGATAGGGCTTTGCAGGTTTTATCTGAAATCGGTTGTACTGTAGATAATAACAGGAAAATTGTTAAGGTTGAGCCAGACCTGTTAATGAGAACTATTAAGCAAGCTCCTGCTCGCATTACCTTATATGGAAGAGAAGAAAAAAATACATTGGTGATTGAAGCGAATCGAACCTACTACAGCAATGGAGGAACTGCAATTAAGACAATTGATTTGGAGACAGGTGAGAGAAGAGATTCTAATTTGGAGGATGTGGGTCAAATTTGCAAAGTAATAGATGCGCTAGAACATACCCATATGATAATGCTACCAATATATCCAGCAGAGCATACACCTGATGAAGTAGATGTAAATCGCTTTTTTACAGCTCTAAATAATTCTACAAAACATGTAATGGGGGGATTGTACGGCCCTGAAGGAGCTAAAAATGTTATCAAAATGGCACAAATTATTGCTGGTGGAGAGGATGCATTAAGACGCAAGCCAATACTTACATTTATAACTTGCTTATTAAGTCCTTTAAAAATGGAGCATAATTATGTTAATTTTATGTTTGATGCTGCTGAAGCCGGCATTCCTGTAATCACCTCAGTCTGTCCTATTTCTGGCCTAACAGCTCCAATGACTTTAGCAGGCCATTTGGCACAGCTAAATGCAGAAGCATTAAGCGGCATCCTGCTGCTGCAGGCAATTAAGCCCGGCACCCCTGTTTTCTATAGTGTTGTTCCAACAATTGCAGATATGCGGTCCATGAGCTTTTTATTTGGTTCAGTGGAAAGTGGAATAATGAATGCGGCCTGTGCCCAATTAGCTTCATATTATAACATGCCCATGTACTCAACAGGCGGAGTGTCTGAAGCAAAAACTGGCGATGCCCAAGCAGGGTATGAGAAAGCCATATCTAGTTTGATGCCAGCATTAGCAGGGGCTCAGCTAATTCATGATGCAGCCGGATTACTGGAAGGTAGTATCGTTTTTAGCCTTGAGCAGTTGATAATTGATGATGAAATAAATGGAATGGCATTAAGGTCTGCCCGGGGTATTGAAGTTAATGAAGATACATTAGCCTTTGAAACTATAAAAAACGTTGGGCCCGGGGGTAACTACTTAGCGGAAACTCATACTGTTAAACATATGAGATCTGAAACCTTTTTCCCTAAGGTTGCTAATCGTAGTATTTACGCTGACTGGGTTAATGATGGAGCTAAGACTTCTTGGGACAGGGCTAATGACTTAGCTAAGGATATTTTAGCTAACCACTATGTTGAACCCTTTAAATATGAAATAATAGCTGACTTAATAAAAGAATTTCCAAGGCTTAGAGTTCTCAAATTTTAATGGTTAGTGATATTGTTGTAGAAAGGAGAGGTGAATTTGTTTTATGGTGTAGCAGGTGGGTCTTATCAACCTATATCGATAAAAGAAGTACAAAAAATTCATAATGCTTCAATGTATGTATTTGAAAAGGTAGGCTTTGAGGTTGAAAATGAGAGGGCATTAAATTTGTTTGCGGAGAATGGAGCTGAGGTAGATTTTACAAACAAAAGAGTAAAAGCATCAGAGGATTGGATTATGATGCAGCTAAAAAAGTCTCCTGCAAGAGTTATCCTTTACGGTAGAGAAGACCAACATAATTTAGTAGTTGAACCTAATCGCACTTTTTTGGGGACTGGAGGAACGGCTGTTGGAATTATTGATTATGATTCCGGCCTAAGAAGACATACAGTGCTAAGGGATGTAGGAGTTATTGCTAGGTTAATAGAGAAACTAAAAAATATCCACTGGTTTGTACTGCCTGTTTATCCAAATGATCTTGAAAATGTAAATGTTGATGTTAATAGATTTTTTGCTGGACTAAATAATACTACTAAACATATTATGGGAGGAGTATTTGGGCCTAATGGTGCTAAAGAAGTGATAAAAATGGCCCAAATCTTAGCTGGAGGAGAGGAACAGCTAAGAGCTCGGCCTAATATTTCTATTACATGCTCGATTATGAGCCCTTTGAAAATGGAAAAAAACTATGTTGACCATATGTTTGAGGTAGTGAAAGCGGGTGTACCTTTAGTAACCTCATGTGCACCTATTGCTGGTGCTACTTCCCCAATTACTTTGGCAGGTACATTAGTTCAGTTAAATGTTGAAGCACTAAGCGGTATACTGTTGGCTCAACTAATTAAGCCAGGAGCACCAGTATTATATAGCGTGGTGCCTACCACTGCAGATATGCGAACAATGGGCTTTTTATTTGGAGCTGTTGAAAATGGCATAATGAATAGCGTTTGTGCTCAGCTTGCTACCTTTTATAACTTACCCATGTATGCAACTGGTGGAACAACTGAGGCAAAGATTCCTGATGCCCAAACGGGTTATGAAAAGGCTATTACTACTTTAATGCCTGCTCTTGCCGGTGCTCAACTAATACATGAATCAGCCGGGCTTATTGATAGTGGCATGACTGTGTCTTTAGAACAATACGTAATTGATGATGAAATAAACGGTATGGTACTGAGGGCAGTAAGAGGGATAGAAATAGATGAGAAGACGCTGGCTGCAGAAGTTATCGAGGCAGTAGGACCAGGGGGAAACTATTTATCACATCCTCATACAGTAAATTACTTGCGGACAGAAGCTTTTATTCCTGAATTAGCTAATCGAATGAATTTTGATATGTGGAAAGAAGCCGGATGTAAAGATATTGGGCAAAAAGCCAGAGAAAAGGTTTGTCAGATCTTAGCTAAAGCAGAGCCGATCTTATATGATGAAAGGATATTAAAGCAACTCATGGAAGAAATTCCCGGTATCCGAACAAAAAATTTATCAACCTGACAAATAGAGTCAAGTGCAACCGAATTGCAGGGCCCTGGAAGAGTAGGTCACTGTCAGGTAAAAGCCTTTCTTTTGGAAGAGATTCCGAGAGTAAGGCTTTTTATTATGCTTTTTTATATATATGCCTTTAGTTCCTGCATCTGGATCAGGTTATTCTAAGAAGATTTTTATATGGAACGCAGTATATAGCTGTATGGCATCTTGGAAATTTCTAGGATCTAGTCCTGTTAACTTTGCAATTTTATTTAATCTATATAACAAAGTGTTTCTATGCAAAAACAGAGTATTTGCTGTTTGGGCAATACTCATGTTACAATCACAAAATCCTATAAAAGTTTCTCTCAGTACTACGAAATTATTATCATTAAGCAATTTGCTAAGTTTTTTAGTTTGAAACCTATTTGCAGAATTTGTATTGATTTCTGGAATTAGGCAGCTAAGTCCCATATCGTCTATAAAATAAAAGGAGGAGTTATTAACTAGCTTTTTACCTATTTTCAGTGCTTGAAGGGCTTCACTATAAGAGCATCGTAAATTTTCTAAACCTTCATAATAACTACCCATTCCAATGCAAATGTTAAG
>JAWSUQ010000326.1:0-3644 GCA_033549265.1 Bacillota bacterium | reverse complement strand
GTGAAAAAACCTGTAATGGTAAAATTGTTGCTGTTTTAGAAGGTGGATATAGCCTCCCTTCCATTGGTAAGCCAGTGGCGGCTATGGTTGCTACTATGTTAGGCCAGGATTTAGGGAGGCAGTTTTATCTAGATGAGTTAAAGGAAATTAACTATAATGCCAACAACAAACAAATCTCAATAGAGGCATCTATTCAATGGCATAAGCGTTTTTGGAATCTATAAGTTGATAACTTTAATCAAAAATGATATACTATTTTTAATTAATATCCTCGGGGTTAGGTGAAATTCCTTACCGGCGGTTAAAGTCCGTGAGCCTTATTAGGCTGATCTGGTGAAATTCCAGAACCGACAGTAATAGTCTGGATGGGAGAGGGCTAATATAGCTTTATTTGCTATTTTGCTGTATAAATCCCTAAAAATCTCTGAGAAGTCAGAGGTTTTTTTGTTTTATTTATTAGAGAGTATAACTTTAATATTTTTAAAGAGGAGTTTACATAATAATGGAACATGTCAGCTACATGATGAGAGCGTTAGAACTTGCTGCCAAAGGCTGTGGCTCTACCAGCCCTAATCCTATGGTAGGATCTGTAATCGTTAATAAAAACGGAGAAATAGTAGGAGAAGGATATCATCAAAAAGCTGGGACTCCTCATGCAGAGATCCATGCTTTAAATAATGCAGAAAGCAAAGCTAACGGCTCAACCATTTATGTAAATTTAGAGCCTTGCTCTCACTATGGCCGTACACCACCTTGTGTCAATGCTATTGTTAATGCTGGCATCAAAAAAGTAGTAATTGGCATGGTTGATCCTAATCCTAAAGTAGCAGGGCGAGGTATTGATTATTTAAAATCAAAGGGTATTGAGGTTGTCTCAGGTGTAATGGAAGCAGAAGCTAAAGAACTAAATAAGGCTTTTGTTAAATTTATTACTACAGGCAAGCCTTATGTCACCTCAAAGCTAGCTATGTCTTTAGATGGCAAGACTGCCACTGTAACAGGAGAATCTAAGTGGATTACAAGCCTGATGGCAAGACAAAGAGTTCATCAGCTTAGACACCAGGTTGATGCTATCTTAGTAGGGATTAATACAGTATTATTAGATGATCCTAGTCTCACCACCAGATTGCCTGACCAACAGGGTATAGATCCAATCCGAATAATTTTAGATAGTAAGCTGCGAATTCCTTTAACAAGCAAGGTATTAAATCAAGAATCTAATGCTGATACTATTATTTTTACTAGCGGTCAGAGCAGCACCGCCAAGATAGAACAGTTAAAAAAAATAGGAATTAAAGTAGTGGAATCGCCTGGATCAACAAATGGTATCGATATCAGTTGGGTAATGGATTGGTTAGGCAAAAATCATATTATACATGTGCTAATTGAAGGAGGTAGCGAGGTTAATTTTTCTGCCATCAAAGCAAATATAGTTAATGAGTTTTGGTGGTTTTATGCTCCGAAGATAATTGGCGGAAAGAACGCTCCCTCAGGCATAGGGGGGGCTGGTTTTACTACAATTCCAGAGGCATTAAAGCTAAAAAATATTTCTATAGAGACGGTTGGCCCAGATATTCTGGTTAAAGGCTATCCCGAAAAGGAGGAGGGCACTTGTTTACAGGATTAGTTGAAGAACTAGGTACTCTTATTAAAATTAATAGAGGAAGCAACTCTGCTAGACTGGCCTTAAAAGCAAAGACTGTTCTAAAAGGTGTTAAACTGGGAGACAGCATTGCTGTCAATGGTATCTGTTTAACAGTAGTATCCTTTTCAGAAAGTCAGTTTGAGGTTGAGGTTATGGATGAAACACTTAAAAAAACAAATCTAGGATACTTATCTATAGGGGAAAAGGTTAATCTAGAAAGAGCCCTTAGCTTGGGAGACAGGTTAGGAGGACACCTAGTTAGCGGTCACATAGACGGTGTTGGAGAAATAGAGAGAATGGACAAGCTAGATATTGCAATACTAATTACTATCAAGGCATCAGAGAATATATTAAAATACATTATTGAAAAAGGCTCTATTGCCATAGATGGGGTTAGCTTAACTATAGTTTCTGCAGATAAAAGCTCTTTTACAGTATCTTTAATACCTCATACAAAGAATATGACTACTTTAGGAATTAAAAAAATAGGTGATACTGTAAATCTTGAGGCAGATATGATTGGAAAATATGTGGCAAAGTTTCTTGGTACAAGAAATGAATATAGCAAAGAGAAAGAAAGCAAAATAGACGCGAATTTTTTAGCAGAAAACGGTTTTCTATAAGGAGGAAGAAAAATGGGCTATAGATTTAATACTATTGAAGAAGCTTTAAAAGACATTAAAGCAGGAAAAATGGTTGTGGTAGTTGATGATGAAGACAGAGAAAACGAAGGTGACTTAGTAATGGCAGCAGAGACTGTCACCGCCGAAGCAGTAAATTTCATGGCATCTTTTGGCAAGGGTTTAATTTGTATGCCAATAGTAGGTGAGCGGCTAGAGGAACTAGATATTGAGCCTATGGTATATCACAATACCGACAGTCATCAAACTGCTTTTACTGTGTCAGTAGATGCATTAGAAACGACAACAGGAATATCTGCTTATGAGCGGGCCCTGACAATAAAAAAAATACTAGATCTCCAGACAAAGCCAGCTGATCTACGGAGGCCAGGACATATATTTCCGTTGCGGGCTAAGGAAGGTGGGGTGTTAAGGCGGGCAGGGCACACTGAAGCCGCAGTAGATTTAGCAAAGCTTGCAGGTTTATATCCGGCAGGGGTTATCTGTGAAATAATGAATGATGATGGTGAAATGGCTAGGGTACCACAGCTTTTTCCTTTTGCTGAAAAACATGGACTTAAAATAATAACTATTGCCAGCTTAATAGAATATAGACGTAAAGCAGAGAAGCTAGTAAAAAGAGTTGAGACCGTCAATATGCCTACAAAATACGGCGATTTTAAGATGGCTGCTTATGAAAGCCTAGTGGATGGGCAGTGCCACCTTGCCTTGGTTTATGGCGATGTCAAAACCTCAGAGCCTGTGCTTGTAAGAGTTCATTCAGAATGTCTAACGGGGGATGCTTTTGGGTCACTTAGGTGTGACTGTGGTGATCAGCTGGCTAATGCCATTAAGGCGATAGCTAATGAAGAAAGAGGAGTACTGCTATATATGAGGCAGGAAGGAAGAGGGATTGGGCTAATAAACAAAATTAAAGCTTATAAGTTGCAGGATGAAGGCAGAGATACAGTAGAAGCTAATGAAGAACTAGGTTTTTCTGCTGATTTGAGGGATTATGGAGTAGGGGCCCAAATACTTGCAGATTTAGGGGTAGAAAAAATAAAGCTCTTAACAAACAATCCTCGGAAAATAGCAGGACTAGAAGGATATGGTTTAGATGTTGTTGAAAGAGTGTCAATTGAAATACCACCAGTAGATACCAATAAATGTTATCTTTCTACCAAAAAAAGTAAGTTAGGACATTATCTATCAAACTAAAATTTTAAGGAGGAAAAAATGATGATTAAGCATTATGAAGGAAAATTATTAGCTGGTGAATATAAGTTTGGTATTGTAGTAGGCAGATTTAATGAATTTATCACTTCGAAACTGCTTTCAGGAGCACTAGATGCTTTAGAACGCCACGGAGCCAACAAAGC
>JAWSUQ010000325.1:0-3644 GCA_033549265.1 Bacillota bacterium | reverse complement strand
GAAAAATAACAAAGGCGAATATGTTACCTCTGCCTTAGAATATGAAACTATAGTTCTCTGCGGCCCTAATTGTGATATAGATGATCTAGATACAATTGCTTTAATGGACAGATTATGTGATGATTTAGGGGTAGACACTATCGAAACAGGTGCCACTATTGCAGTTTGTATGGATGGCGGCAAAATTCCTTGGGGTGATGCTAACGGAGCCTTAGGATTAATAGAAGAGATGATGAAGGGAACAGATTTTGGCAAGCTCATGGGGCAAGGCACTAAAGCAGTAGGGGAAGCGTTAGGTGTAAAAAGGATCCCTTGCGTTAAAGGTCAAGCAATGCCTGCATATGATCCTAGAAATTTAAAAGGGATAGGCATAACCTATGCTACCTCTCCAATGGGGGCAGATCATACAGCCGGTGTAACCCTGATGCCAGGCTTAGTTCATAAGAGTAAGGTAGGACAGGTTTCCCTGTCACAAACAATGCAAACATTAAGCGCAGTATGTGACAACAATATTTGCTTCTTTGCTTACAGTGGAATTTTAGCTGACAATTCCATTTTGCCCGATCTTATAGCAGGGGTTTATGGTGGTGAGTGGAATTTAGGCAAAGCCATGGATATAGGAGTCCAGACCATAATGCTTGAAAAAACATTTAATAATAAAGCAGGTTTTACCGAAAAAGACGATGTTTTGCCAGAATTTTTATATAAAGATTTTTCACCTGCTACAGGAGTGGAATATGATATTACGCCGGAAGAGATGGCAGGAGTATTTAAGTACTAAATGATTAAGATCAATAATATCCCATATGAGTGGAAAGAAGAATTGACTGTGGCTAATCTCTTGGAGATTATCAAAGACGATAGCAACTTTAAATATCTAATAAACCCTGCTACCACTGTTGCTATCAATAAAAATATAATTTTCCGGGAAGAATACGAGAAATTAGTTATTAGAGACGGTGACGACATCCAAATTGTTTTCATGTTTCAAGGGGGTTAGTTAAATATTGAATTATAAAGCTGATGGACTTTTTAAAGGTTCATCAGTTTTTATTTGTAAAGGATTTACAGAATAAATGTCGTATAGATATAGTAATATTTCCTTGATCTTAAACCCGTGCAAATGTATGGAGGTAAAATTGTAGCAATAACAAGTATTAATTTTAAGAAAGAAGTGGCGGAATGAAGAAAGTAGAAGTAATTAGATTCGAACCAAAAAGCATTTTTAAAGTTATCATGTATATGATGATTTTGCCAACAGTTATTTTATTGACCATAGGCTTGATCATACTATTTTTAGGATTATTTACAGCTAATACGGAGCTTCTTATTGTCGGAGCAATGATGATAATTGGCTATCCATTAGTGCTACTAATATTTCAGGGCTTAATAGGAATGCTGGCTGCCTTTATATATAATAAGTTTGCCGAGCGGTTTGGGGGATTGGAGCTTCAGCTTAATGAAAATACCGAATCAGAATCCTAATCCATATTAATTTAATGCTTAACTAGCTGAGGTGTTAGAAGAACTGAGTATAGACAATGGAAAATATTAGCTTACAGTTAAAATTAACAGAAGTTCTTAATGAGATAACATATTAGTATTATCATTAGTTTTAATATATAGTTGGTAAACTTTATTATTAATTCTGTGGGGGTTAACATGGATATAACTGAGTTGTTAATTAGCAAAGGTATCTTTAATAACACTACTCTAAAGGGAAAAGTAGCAGTTGTTACTGGCGGTGGGGGAGGAATAGGGTATGAGGCTGCTAGAGCATTGGCGTGGCTTGGGGCTCACGTGGTTATTGCTGAAATAAATAAAGCAACGGGACTTGCTGCTGTGGAAGAGATAAACAGGCAGATAGGAAGAAAAGCGGCCACTTTCTTCTATGTAGATATAAGTAATGCCACCAGTATTGTAGAATTAGCTGAGAAATTAAATCAAAATCTAGGGCAGGTTGACATAGTGTTAAATAATGCAACTGTAATCTCCCTGGGAGCAGTTAAAGAGGTTTCCATTAATAATTGGGATACTAGCTATCAAGTGAACTTGCGTGGTCCAGTATTGCTTGCCCAGCAGTTTCTACCGGGGATGCTTAAAAGAAACTACGGTGTCTTTGTAAGTGTCTCGTCATCTGGCGCTGCTCCTTATATGGGACCATATGAAGTTATGAAAGTAGCTCAAACTGAGTTAGCCCATACTATTGCCGCTGAACTGGAGGGTACTGGTGTTTATGCATTTACTATTGGGCCTGGTTTAGTGAAAACCACCACCGCCATGGATGCAATTGAAAAAATTGCTCCACTATACGGTAAAACTGTAGAGGAATTCTATGAGATGAGTGAGAATCAAATTATTTCTGCTGAAGCAGCAGGAGCAGGATTTGCAGCGGCCATTGCATTAGCAGATAAATTTAATGGGCAGGAAATTGGCTCAACACAGGCATTGCATGTAGCAGGTATTAATATATATGATAATGATAGTAAAGCAGAAAATACAAATATTAGTCATGAGATTATCCTAGAGATTGAGCCTATTTGTAAGAGAGTGCTAGAGGCATTTATTGATCAACATGATGGGTGGAAAAAAAGACCTCTTTTTGAAAGAATGTGGGTATTGCGTGATTTCAATAAGCATGCAAGCATGCCAGTAGATCAATGGTTAAACATATTAACTAATATGCAAGCAGCCTGTGGTGAAGGTAATATAAAGGCATTGTTACAAATAAAAGCACCAATTAATAAGCTAGTGGCATATATTATCCATCTTCAGGATTTAGCTAAAGGGTATGTAAAGGATAAAAATGAACTAGAAAAATCTCTAATGTATTTAAAAAAATGGCAGCAGGATACAGAAGCTCTAGAGAGCTTAATGGCAAAGCTATATAAATAAAGGGCAGGTCACAAGACAAGTAACAAAATAAAGAGTATACTAAATGATGACAAGAATATTAGATCAAGACATAAGTTTAAGGAAGGAGTGGGACATTCTATGGAAGGAATATTTGTTTTATTTGTATTATTTTTCGTATTAGGGCTCTTAGTATTAAATATTGCTACCAGTATTTGGGCCTATAGAGATGCCATCAGGAGAGGCAATAGCAAGGAGTATGCTATCGTTATTTTATTGGCAACTTTATTTTTCCCTGTCTTAGGTTTGATTGTCTATATAATTATTAGAGACTAGACCTGTGAAAATAATAATATTAACGAATTAAAAATATATCTGCTAAAGTAGTGTTAAATGTAGTAAAATAGTATTATTATCTTTAACGTTGCAGTAATGCTTCAAAATAGAAGACAATATATCAACATAAAGGAGAGATGATAAATGCCTATGGAAATCACAATCGAAAAAACTAAAGCACCACTACATAAACCAGATCAAAATAATTTAGGATTCGGAAAATTTTTTACTGATCATATGTTTGTGATGGACTATGATTTAGAGAAGGGCTGGTATAATCCAAGGGTAACACCATATTCACCAATTCAGCTTGATCCAGCTAGTACAGTATTTCATTACGGACAAGCAGTATTTGAGGGTCTTAAGGCCTATCGTACCACAGATAATAGAATTTTAATGTTTAGACCGAAAAAAAATATGGAAAGATTGAACGAAACTAATGACAGAATGTGTAT
>JAWSUQ010000324.1:0-3656 GCA_033549265.1 Bacillota bacterium | reverse complement strand
TATGATCAGTTCTCTCCTCTACCTGGGCCCCTCGCTCTACTAATATGGGCTTGTAGCCGTAGATAGCCAATATTAAAGCAGCAAACAGTCCTGCGGGGCCTGCCCCAATGACAACTGGTGGGTGAGTTAGGGGCTCATTTCCAGTTACAATAGGTTCTTTTGCCCTTTGTTTTTTGTCTACCAATTCAATGAAAGGCTTGTCTTTTAGCTTCTGCCAATAGTTTTGCTCCACTACTGCTTCTAAAGTAAACACCAATAAGATATCATTTTTTTTGCGGGCATCAACTGCCCGCTTAATTATCTTTATTTGCGAAATAGTTCCCGCTGGGATACCAAGCTTTTTACTAATGGCGTTGGTTAAACTATCCCGCTCCCAGGATTTTAAGGAAAATCGCATATCTTTAATTCTTATGGTTATATTCATTTCCCTACCTCTTCCTGCTGTATTATATCTAGTTCTGTGGCAAAGTGTCAATGGTAGCTACTGATACCGTAACCAAGAATTCTGTAGGCTCCACTTCTGCAACTCCTTCAGGTAAAATAGGGTTAGCTGCAATAGTTGTAGTTTCTGCTAAGCCCTCAACATCTACTGCCAAAATAAGTGCTTCTATCTGTTCTAGAGCAGCTCCGCCTCCACTGATAACAGCTGTATCGGGATTAACTTCTATGGCCCTAATTTCATAGCCTGCTGCCACCTGTCCTAGGGTGTTAATTTCCACTGGAACAGTTTTTTGCCCTGTAACCTGTTGAATTGGAACAGAAACCTCTACCCAAGTAGGATTTACTCCTAGAGAAGGTGTAATTAATTGGTTTGCTTGACTGATAACCTCTACTGTCAAGTTAAAGATATTATTATCTGGCTGTTCTGCCATTAGATCTACCGTTACAAAAACATCTTTCACTTCATTCAACAGCTCACTATTGCCTCTTAAGAAGACAAAGTCAGGCCTTACCTGAGTCTCTAAGGTTTCATAGCCCTCTGGCAATTCACCCTTGAATCTCACACTAACAGGCCACCTCTCCTCTAGTATTTGATCTACATATAAGTTAACTTGAGCCGGAGTCACTGAAACAATCTCAACTCCATTAGGAGCAGTAATATTTATCGGAACAAGGTTACTGCCTAGAACCGCTTCTTGCAGGTCAACATATGCCCTAATTTCTCGCTGGCTAACTGCCGCCAAGCTTGTTCTTGAGCCAGCTAACCGCACCTGAACATTAGGAGGTTTATTAGTTATTACAAGATTATCCGCCAGCCCAATCACTTCCACAGGAACATTTCTATAAATTTCATCTAACTGAGGATTTCTTTGGATATTTACATAGCCCCATAACAATATGGACATCCCTAAAGCCAACAGCTTAGCCGTCCAGTTGTTTTTAATCCGCTCCATCACGTCTTTTTCCTCCCCAGCCAATTGGTCTCAGTATTTTTTTCCCCTAAGGTCTCCTTTAATAGCTCTGAGAGAGTTGCTTCCTCCAAGTACCTTGAAATCTGACCGTTGCTGGCTACAGAAATTACACCAGTCTCTTCCGAAACCACAATGCAAATAGCATCTGTTTGCTCGCTTAATCCTAGAGCCGCTCGGTGCCTGGTTCCCAGGGCCTTAGAAATATATGGACTGTCACTTAAAGGAAGAAAGCTGCCGGCAGCAACTATCCTATCACCTCTCATGATGACTGCTCCATCATGTAGTGGGGTCTTGGGAGTAAAGATGCTTACTAAAAATTCAGCAGAAACTACTCCATCTATTTTAATACCAGTGTCAATGTAGTCAATTAATCCTGTTTCTCTTTCAATTACTATTAGAGCTCCGATATTATTTTTCGCCAGTACTCCAACCCCACGGGCTATTTCGTTAATAACCCTTTCAAGGGCTTCTTTGTCTAAGAATCTATATGACTTAGCAAAAAATTTGCCGCGTCCTAATTGTTCTAGTGCCCTTCGCAGCTCAGGCTGAAATACAATCGGCAGTGCTACAAATAACATCGTCCATGCTTTATCCAATAGCCATTGAAATGTGGTCAACTCTAAGGCATGACTTAGAGCTGAAGCTATTAACAAAACTACTAGTCCCTTAATTAGCTGCACAGCTCTAGTTCCTTTTATCAACAAAATCCCTTTATAAATTACAAATGTAACTATTAATACATCTATCACACTTAATAAAATAGAGGTAGTACTGGAGAGAGCCGGAAGTTGATTTAACATCTTATCACCTTTTTAAATAGGATATTTTTAGTATGGTTAGTTTTTTCGACATCAAATCATGGAATCCTTTTCCAAACTGCTATAGCATAAAATTAATCCTTAATTATTATCAGTAACTATTATCGCAAATTTGCAGGAATTAAGGCTGTTTATGGTTAATTTTTTTAGTAGCAACTTTATATTCTCGGTGTTATAATAAGTTGATAATAACAAAGAATTATGTTATTTAAATGGAGGAGTGCTTGTGAAGTTTACAAAATGGCAAATACCGATAACTGTTGTTTGCTTAATTTCTGGAATTCTATTAGCTATTCAATTGCAAATTCAAGGTGCTAAGCCTCCGTTAACTTTAAAGAACCAAGATCTAGTAAGCCTTATTAAGGATCTTGAGGCAACAACCTTTGAGCTTGAGGATGAAATAGATGCCCTGCGCCAGGAAGTGCTTTTATATGAAGAAGAAATGGCTGGAGGGGAAGTAGTTCTTAGCCAGCTCCAGCGCCAATTAACTAATTTGAGGGATACTGCAGGATTAACGGAACAGAAAGGCCCTGGCATCACCTTAATAATAGACGACAATAAAAGTGGAGCTGACATTGCTAAGGGCGGCGGCTTAGAAAACTATTATCCTGATGAGTATATTGTTCATTATAAGAGTGTTTTATATCTTATTAATGAGCTAAGAGAAGCCTCCCAGGCAATCTCTGTTAATAATCAGCGGATTGTGGCTAGTACTGATGTCCGTTGTGTAGGAACTGTAATCCTAGTTAATACTACGAGATTAGCACCTCCTTACGAGATAAAAGCTATTGGTAATCCTGACAGGCTCAATGAGATAATATCGTCTAGCTATGAGTATTCATATCTGCAAAGCCGTGGATTTCCTAGTAAGCTAACAAAAGAACAGGAGTTGACTATTCCTGCTTATCGTGGTACTTTTCGTTATAACTTTGCTCAAATCGTGGAGGATGGTGATATCTAATGTGGCTACCGTTAATTGGACTGGTAGTTGGTATTATTTTAGGCTCAATTTTTTCCCTGCAAATTCCGGTAATATACGCCAAGTATATGGGTGTAGCACTACTAGCCGGAATGGATTCAGTGCTAGGTGGGATCAAGGCAATTATGGAGGATTCTTTTGATGGCACCATCTTGCTGACTGGATTCTTCACTAATATTCTTTTAGCCGCTTTTCTTGCATATGTTGGTGATCGTTTGGGAGTTGAGCTATATTTAGCTGCAGTATTTGCTTTTGGTGTTAGGTTATTCCATAATCTAGCCTCTATTCGTCGCAATATCTTTAACAAAAACCATCACCAAGTGTAATGAGGTGAAAAAAATATGAACTTTAAAAAAGGCTCATGGCAAGTACCTTTAACACTGACGTTAGTATTGTTAGGTTTTCTGCTGTCTGTGCAGTTTAAAGTCCAGCAGGTCCTGCTGGACT
>JAWSUQ010000323.1:0-3658 GCA_033549265.1 Bacillota bacterium | reverse complement strand
ACCTGCAGGAGCGAATTACTTCAACAAAAGCAGGCTCAATTACGTCAGTACAGGCTATTTATGTACCGGCCGATGACTTGACTGACCCTGCGCCAGCAACTGCCTTTGCCCACTTAGATGCTACTACGGTACTGTCACGGCAAATTGCCGAGCTGGGAATCTATCCAGCGGTGGATCCGCTTGACTCAACCTCAAGAATTCTAGAGCCTGGTGTGGTTGGTGAAGAGCACTATCAGGTGGCCAGATCAGTACAGACTGTCTTACAGCGATATAAAGAGCTGCAGGATATCATTGCTATCCTTGGTATGGATGAGTTATCTGACGAGGATAAGTTAGTGGTATCAAGAGCGAGAAAGATTCAGAGATTCTTATCTCAGCCTTTCTTCGTAGCAGAGACCTTTACTGGAATGCCAGGAAAATATGTACCGCTAAAAGAGACTGTACGCGGCTTTAAGGAAATTGTTGAGGGCAAGCACGATGCATTACCAGAGCAGGCATTCTTCATGGTAGGTTCAATTGATGAGGTAATAGCAAGGGCTAAAGAGCTAGAAGGAAGTGAATAATCATGGCAGCTAGCTTGACCATGGAAATAGTAACTCCAGAGCGCAAGGTATTCAGTGAAGAGGTAGAAGCATTAGTTGTACCTGCTACTGAAGGCTATTTGGGTGTGTTGCCAAACCACGCTCCCATGATTACTGGCTTAGAAATTGGTGTGGTTAAGTACACTCAAGCTAATCAGGAAAAAAACCTGGCTATTAGTGGTGGCTTTATGGAGGTAATCGATAACAAAGTGATTATCCTTGCTGATACAGCTGAACTATCTGGGGAAATAAACGTCTTACGAGCTCAGGAAGCTAAAGCTAGGGCAGAAAAAAGACTACAGGACAAAAGCGCCTTGGTTGATCAGATTCGAGCTCAGCAAGCTTTGCATCGAGCAGTAGCACGCTTGAGAGCTACTGGCAAATAGATAGTGGATATAATTACTAGAGTCTCAAAAAAGTTAAGAAAGAGCTTATCTTTCTTAACTTTTTTTCATTTTAAGTAAAGTTACAAAATATTACAGAGACTTTAAGCAGGAAATGAGGAAATTTGGTCGAATAATAAACTTGTACTGCTTGAAACCGAAAACATAATTCTTTTCCCGCAAGAAGGAAGGACTGTTTTCGAAATTTGCTTCTGGCAGGAAGGTATATACCTTCCATGGTGGACACGCTGTGTCACCATAGAAGCTAATTTTACAAGCGATTAACCTAAAGGCAGAGAGGTCCACACCTTGAAAGAGGGAGTGGGCTTTTCTGTTTTGAACAATTTCCTCATTTATCATCTCCTTAAAATTTATTTTATTAACGAATAGCTTAGAAGAATAATTTCCTAATTTCAAGGTTAAATTGAGTTTAGCTCGTATACCGTTCTCGCATGTTGGCAAAAATATGAATAGAGATATTCGTATTCGGGGTTTGCTAATATAGGGAGGGAAATTATTCTATGAATACTAAAAAAGTTTTATTTTATACAATCGTGGTGGGATTTTTATTTTCCATGGTTTATCAACCGGTAACTGCTACCTTTGGGGTAAATGTTACACCGGGAGAGGTTGTGGAGCAAGCTTTTAGGGCCAGTAATGCCAATGTGGCTGAGGTAAATGTACAGAGCTGGTCTAAAGTAAATGAGGCTTATCTGACTGTAGATGAGCTAAAGGATTTAGGGAATTTAGTAGCAGGAACCTTTCAACAGGATGGGTCGATGCTAGTGGATCCTGCAGCTTGGCAAATAGCTACTGGAGAGGCTGAAGGTCAACGGCAAGTAGAGCTTGTTGCTAACCAGGCTGGAACTAATTATTCTATCTTACTACAATCTCTGCAAATGGAGAGTAATGATGGGGTAAAAAGCGAAACATATATAGTAGTAACTATCAGTTCAGCTAATGATACAGGAAATGTGATTACAATGGAATATCAGGCATCTAATGCCTTCAGTCCCTTAGATGTAATACCACAGATGGCAGTGCTTTTTGCCGGGCAGTTGGAGGAATCCCTTGATAGCTCAGGAAAGGGCAGGCTGGTAGATCGTATGCTAGCTTCAGTTCAAGGGAAAAAGGTCGAAGGGCTTCAGGAGGATTTTTTAGTAAGCTATAGCAGCTATACACCATTAATAGAGAGTACCTGGTGGACAGGAAATGAGGAAATCAACATCCAGGTGGCGGTTAGGGACCACTCAGGTCAAAATAGAACCTTGGTTTATGTAGGGTATCCACTTATTTTAACAGGGTATTAGCAAATTGAAATATTTTTCCACAATTTTCATTGCAGGAAAAATTTAATAAGTGCAGAATACAGACAAAATGTAGTTAGCAAAAGGGGGTCTGATAATTGGAGCAAATAGTCGTCACAGGTGGAAATACGTTACAAGGAACAGTTACAATAAGTGGTGCTAAAAACGCCGTGTTACCCATCATCGCTGCTGCAAATTTGGCGGAAGGAAGAAGCACCCTTTTAGATATTCCACAATTAGCTGATGTGGCAATCATCAGTCAATTAATCAGAGAGCTTGGGGTAGAGGTTGAAGAAGAAAATGGCTCCATTAACATAGATGCTTCCAATATTACTAATTGTGAGGCTCCCTATGAATATGTTCGAAAGATGCGAGCATCTTTTTTACTAATGGGTCCATTGCTAGCTAGAATTGGTCAGGCTAGAATGTCTATGCCAGGCGGTTGTGCTATCGGCAGCAGGCCGATTGATCTACATCTAAAAGGATTTGAGGCCTTAGGAGCCAATATTACAGTAGGACATGGTTATGTAGAGGTAAGTGCAAAAAAACTTTATGGAAATAAGGTCTACCTGGACTTTCCCAGTGTTGGAGCCACAGAGAATATCATGATGGCGGCCTCTTTAGCAGAAGGTCAAACAGTAATAGAAAATGCTGCTGAAGAACCCGAAATAGTAGACCTAGCCAATTTTATTAATAATATGGGTGGCAGGGTAAAAGGAGCAGGAACAAAGGTTATTAGAATTGAAGGGGTATCAAAGCTTTTTGGTGCTAACCACAATGTAATTCCTGACCGAATTGAAGCGGGAAGCTTTATGGTGGCTGCCGCAGCAACTGGCGGCGACGTACTGCTGGAGAATGTTATTACCGATCACCTAAAGCCAGTAGTAGCTAAGCTCAAGGAAGCAGGAGCTACTATAGAAGAGACAGATAATGGAGTTAGAGTTATTGGCCCAGAAGTCATCACTCCCGTAGATATCAAAACTATGCCTTATCCAGGCTTTCCAACAGATATGCAAGCCCAAATGATGGCCCTTCTAACTAAAGCTCAAGGCACTAGCGTAGTAACTGAAAGTGTCTTTGAGAATCGCTTTATGCATGTTGACGAGCTAAAGCGGATGGGGGCTAGGATAAAGATTGAAGGCCGAAGCGCTGTTATTCAAGGTGCAGATACTCTCTCAGGGGCCCAGGTAAAGGCTACTGACCTGAGGGCAGGAGCTGCCCTAGTGATAGCAGGATTAGTTGCAAATGGCCGAACAGAGATTGGCTGTGTTCACCATATCGATCGGGGCTATGACAATATCGTTGGCAAATTCCAAAAGCTTGGGGCTAAAATTGAAAGAATGGAATAATTAATCGAGAGTTAAATTGCTGCAAATTAAATAACTTA
>JAWSUQ010000322.1:0-3669 GCA_033549265.1 Bacillota bacterium | reverse complement strand
AGTTGACAAGATTTATGGTCTTGCCACCTTAGGGCCAGAGCCATTGGCAGCAGACTTAACCCTTGGGCAATTTAAAGAAAGATTTAAAAATCGAAAGGTTAAAATTAAACAGTTGTTATTGAATCAGCAATTTATTGCCGGTATTGGCAATATATATGCTGATGAAATTCTCTTTGAAGCTGGCATCAATCCTAACCGAACAGCAGACAGCTTAACTGAGCAGGAGATAGAACGTATTTATCAGAGCATGCGAAGTGTAATTGCCCTAGGTATCAAATATAGGGGCACCTCTATTAAGGATTACGTTGATGGCTTTGGTATAAAGGGAGAATTTCAGCATAGATTGAAAGTATACGGCCGAACCCATCAGAATTGCGTTGTTTGTGGTTCTGCTCTTACTAGGGAAAAAATCGGCGGCCGTTCAACCCATTTCTGCCCTCAATGCCAGCCATAGACTGGAGATAGGCCATGCACCTTTCCTTCCTATAGCCATATAGTGATATTAGTTATAAGCTATTTGGCAAAAGGAGGGAGAGTTTTGGAATTTCTTTCTGTGATACTATTTGCCTTTGCTGTTAGTTTAGATGGCTTTGGGGCCGGTGTAGCTTATGGAATGCGCCGAATAATAATCCCTTGGAAGTCGTTATTGATTATATGCCTTGCGTCAACCTTTGCAATTACCTTATCAATGTTTTTTGGGCATCTGCTAGGGAGCTTCATTAGTCCTATATGGGCGGAGCGAATTGGCTCTACCATTTTAGTTTCTATGGGACTATGGATCATACTGCAAGCATATAAAACTAATTGTAGAAGAAAAGTATCAGCTAGGGATAAAGAAAACAAAAGTAATTTGAATCAACAAAAAATAGTAACCATTAGTATAAAATCATTAGGTATTGTTATCCAGATTTTAAGAGAACCTGAAAAAGCGGATTTTGATGAATCTGGAACTATTAACTCAAAAGAGGCTGTTGTATTAGGGTTTGCCTTAGCTATGGATGCTCTTGGAGCAGGCTTTGGAGCAGCAATGGCTGGTTTTACACCCTTTCTGACACCATTAGCTGTTGGAGTATTTAAGTTTTTCTTAGTTTCCCTTGGGCTTCACGTAGGGGCAAGCAAGCTAAGTGACCGTTTAGGTTATCATGCAGCTTTTGTACCTGGCTTAGTACTGATCCTTCTAGGGATAATCTAATAAGATTGGAGAAGTAAATGCATATTATAGGTTTAACTGGTGGTATTGCCAGTGGAAAGAGCACCGTTTCAAAATATTTAGCAGCATTAGGGGCTAATATAATTGATGCAGACATAATTGCCAGGGAGATAGTTGTCCCTGGCCTTCCTGCTTGGCAAGAAATCCTGCAGCATTTTGGCACAGGCATTTTAGAAAGGGATAAAAGCCTTAACAGAAAAGAGCTGGGTAAAATTATTTTTAGTGACCCCATTAAACGACGCCAGCTTGATGCTATTATGCTGCCAAAAATAAGAGAAAGAATAAACCAGTTACTAGCAGAGTATTTGGCAGCAGAGGCTCAAGTGGTAGTAATCGATGCTCCACTATTGTTTGAAACTGGGATGGAAAAAATAGTAGATGAAACATGGGTGGTCTATGTACCTCCTCAGCTACAACGAACTAGGTTGATGACTAGAGATGGTATCACTGAGGAGGCTGCTAGGCAAAGATTAGCTTCACAGATGCCTATTGAAGAAAAAAGAAAGCTAGCACATCGCGTAATTGACAACTCGGGAGATATCAGCCATACTTATTGCCAGGTAAAAAAAATATGGGATGGCATAATTGGTGATTAAGACTAAAGAATAAATTAGGAGTGAAGTAATGAGCCGAAAGGGAGCTTTTAATAAGTTTATAATCGTAACAGCTATTGTCAGTGTGATGGCTTTTTTTATATATACCAACATTAATAAGCTTATGCAAATATTTTATCCCTTTGAATATAGAGAAATAGTGCTTCAGGCCAGTGAAGAGTTCGAAATAGATCCCTTTTTAATATTGGCGGTAATGAGAGCTGAGAGTAAGTTTAATCCCGAAGCTGTATCATCCAAAGGAGCCCGAGGGCTGATGCAAATAATGCCTGATACAGGCAGATGGATCGCCCAACAGCAAGGAATTGATGACTTTGATACTATTCAACTATTTGAAGCAGAGACCAATATCAGGTTTGGTGCTTGGTATTTAAGGTTTTTGAGCAATGAGTTCAATCAAAGGCTAACGGTAGTATTAGCCTCCTATAACGCTGGGCCTGGAAAAGTGAAAGATTGGCTTTCAGACGACCTTTGGAATGGTACTATCACCAATGTGGAAGACATCCCCTTCCCAGAAACACGAAACTATGTTCAAAGAGTTTCTAAGAACTTACAATTATATACTGAACTTTACGGTGAAACGATAAAGAAAAACGATAACAGTAAAAGATAACAAAAAAAGAGCTATTCCCAAGATGAAGTTCACCATGGGAAAGCTCTTTTTTGGACTATATAGCATATATAAAGCTTTACTTAATTTGTTTTAAATTGTCAGTGTAGGTGATGCCTGGTATTCTTCCCCGCTTGGCAATAGGCTTGCCGTTAATTTCCTTAATGTCCATGGTCATGTCGATTGCTCGAGCACCAGAAATATAGCTCCCTACACCAAAGGCGTTTGCCCCTGCTTTACTTAATATAGGAATTCTTTCAGGAGTTAAGCCGCCAGATACAAAGATTTGGATGTGCTCGAAGCCTTCCATATCTAGACGAGCTCTAATTTCCTTAATTAGCCCTGGAGTAACTCCACCTCTTTCACTAGGGGTGTCTAATCTGATTCCATCTAATTTCTTGTTCATCTCCCTAGCAATTCGCAGAGTTTCCTCTGCTTCATCCTTAAAGGTATCAACTAACACTAGCCTTAAGGCATCAGGTGGCATAATTTCGTCATAAGCCTGAGCCACTTTAAGTGTATCTCCTACCACAAGGAAAATAGCGTGAGGAACCGTACCCACCGGTTCTTTATCTGCAAGCTTGGCCCCTAGGATACAGCTGGCCCCAGTGGCACCGCCAATAATAGCTGCCCGCTCCATCACCGGAGCAACAGAGGGGTGTACATGTCTTGCGCCGAAGCTAAAAAAGGGTTTTCCTTCACAAGCAACCTTAACCTCTGCCGCAGCAGTAGCCCATCCGGTAGAGCTGGCCAACATCCCTAAGATAGCTGTTTCATATACTCCAAAATCCTGATACCTGCCCTGTATCCGGACTACTGGCTCCTTTTCCTCAAACCATGTTCCTTCATCCATAGCCCAAAGCTTGATATCTAAGTCTTTCAAGAGATTAACGACCTCGCCAATTCCTGCTAGCATTGCTTTTTTACGGGCGAAAATTTCGGCAGTTATTTCAACGTCATTTAAATTCATCTTATCTAATATTTCATGAGTTTTTACAAAATAAACGTCAGTTGTTGCAGCAGTTACGATTTCTTCGTGAGTTGCAGAATAAAAAAGTCGGTTAGGATCAACAGTAAGCTCCTTTATCTGCTCCGTATTTTTTAACATAGAGAGCCTCCTTAAGAACTATTTAAGACAAACTGACTTCATATATTCGATATTTTTCCCCAAAAACCTGCTTTTACCACTAAAATATTTAATTTAGACAAGTTGGAATATTTAACATTATAAAACATAT
>JAWSUQ010000321.1:0-3690 GCA_033549265.1 Bacillota bacterium | reverse complement strand
CCAAGGGGCGAATTTTTGAGGTGCTAGAGCTAGTTGGACTAGCCGATCGAGCTAAGGATAAGGTGGCCACTTATTCACTAGGAATGAAGCAGCGGCTTGGGATAGCCAGAGCCTTAATTAATAATCCCAAA
Organism: Bacillota bacterium; assembly: GCA_033549265.1. Taxonomy (GTDB): domain Bacteria; phylum Bacillota; class Desulfitisporia; order Desulfitisporales; family JAWSUQ01; genus JAWSUQ01. The sequence goes on along the minus strand of JAWSUQ010000321.1, from coordinate 3,559 downwards.
ATTGTTTTCCTGGATGAGCCGATGAATGGTCTGGATCCCCAGGGGATGATTGAGATTAGGGGCTTAATTAAAAGCTTGGCCCTGGGCCACAATATTACCTTTTTTATAACTAGCCATTTGCTCCATGAAATAGAGCAGGTCTGCTCTAAAATTGCCATTATTAAAAATGGACAGGTTATAACAGAAGGAAGGGTAGATCAGCTTCTATCCCGGGATACGGAACGGCTTGAGCTCCATACCAATAAGGTGGCCGAAGCCTGTGAAGTATTGAAAAAGGCTAGCTTTATCAGGGCTATTAATCCCGGCAGAAATAAGCTGCTGGTAGAAATAGAACGGGACCATTCCACCCAGTTAAATGAATTGCTGGTCAGTAAGGCTATCCCGGTAAAGTACCTAATCCCGTTAAAGGAATCCCTAGAGGATTATTTCATAAGATTAACAAATGGGGGAACCGCCAATGATTAAGCTAATAAAAAACGAACTAATCAAGCTGGGCTCTGGTCGAAGGCTCCAGTCCTTTCTTCTGTTATTAGTCGCAAGTCAGTTAATTCCTGTGCTAGTTACCTTTGTTTCCGGAATTAAGGCCTTTGAGGCTCAGACCTACCCCCTGTCTATGCTAGGATTTACTGCCTCTTGGTTGCTGCCTATCTTTTTGATTGTGATTATAGCTCAGCTGGTAACGGACGAATATTCCTCAGGCACATTAGTATTATCCCTAATCCATCCCGTCTCTCGAGGCAAATTATTAGCTGCCAAGCTATTAACCTTATTGCTGTTAATACTTGGCAGCCTGGGACTATCATTATTATTAGCTTATGTTATCGGAATTGTATTCTTTGGCTGGAGCCCTGATTTTGTGTTGAGGGGAGTTTCTTACAGCCTGCTGGGAGGAATAACAAAAACTATTGGCGCCCACTTGGTGGCGGCTCTTCCTTTATTGGCCTTTAGTGCTCTGGTGCTGCTGCTAGCCCTTACTTTTAACAGCAGTAGCGTTGTAGTAGGTATAGCCGTCAGCCTATTATTTGCTTCGATGGTACTAGGGCAGGCTATTCCCAGCCTGCGCCCTTTTTTGATTACCTTCTACTTTACCGATTTATCCTACTCTCTCTTCTTTAGTGAAGATAGCATCCAGCTAACTAAAGGTTTTGTAATAGTAGGTTTATATGGATTAATACCTTATGCCATCAGCAACATTATCTTTAAGCGAAGAGATTTGCTCTAATCTGTTGGCCAGCAGCTGATCTGCTGTATTAGCTGCTAACACTTATTCACTAGAGGTGCTAACAGCCCTTCCTTATTAATAACGTTGGCTAATAAACTGTAGGGAATAGGGAATTCTGGTACTCCCGCTACCGCTGGCGCGATTGTAGCCCTAGGAAATACAATAACTAAGGCTTTGTCTGTTAAGTAATAGGTTTGATCATCTTGGATTTTAATAGTATCGGTAATAAGTGGAATCTGTCTTTCCTCTATTTGCCTGTTTATTTCTTGGACAATTATTTTTCTATACATGCTGTTCCTTCTAAATAGGTCCCCTAAGGTGGCAACCTTTCCATTTCTTAAGTCAAAGGTCAGCCCCCTTACTATGTTCCAGGGATGAGCCTGCATCTGAATAAATGAAAAGTTTTCAAATCTGATGCTCAAAATGCCCTTTTTATTCAAGGTCACCTTGTAGGTGCCCTCCATCTCTTCTAGATTTTCTTCTTCCGCTCCCATTTCTAGCATCATTCTTTTTACTAGCTCTTCAATTGCCTGATTAATTTTTTCAGGGACGTTTATATGAATTGTTTTAATTTCACGAGGTAAGATAGCTTCCACCTCAGGAAAGGCCACGTTTATTGGCGGGCTCTCAATTATTCGCTCCTCAATAGCTGCAAAAAGATTTACACATGTCACCTATACCAACTCCTAATGTCAAAAATATATTGCTCCTATATGTTATTCAATTTGCTAGGATTGGAGCTACTTTTATTTAAAAATAATAGTTACTTTTAAACCTGATAGATGGCGGTTGCAGTTTATACTTTTCCCAAAAATTAATCTTTGATTTAAAAGGATTTTTGGATATAATTGAGGTTGTATGATTGTGAGAAAGGGGTAGAACAGTGAGTATTTTAACTGTAAAAAATTTAAGCCACGGTTTCGGAGATCGGGCAATTTTTAATAATGTTTCCTTCCGCTTGCTTAAAGGAGAGCATATTGGGCTGATTGGAGCCAATGGTGAAGGCAAGTCAACCTTTATGAATATTATCACCGGTAAGCTTGAGCCGGATGATGGCCAAGTGGAGTGGGCCAAGCGGGTGCGGGTTGGTTATCTTGACCAACATACTATCCTGGAAAAGGGTCTTACTATTCGAGATGTGCTCAAAGGGGCCTTTAAGTATTTATTTGACCTTGAGCAGGAAATGAATGAAATATGCGATAAAATGGGGGAGGCCTCCCCTGAAGAATTAGAGCAAATGCTTGAGGACTTAGGCACCATTCAAGATGTTCTCACCAACAATGACTTTTATACAATTGACTCTAAGGTTGAGGAAATCGGTCGGGGGCTGGGTCTCGAAAGCATAGGTCTTGACCGAGAGGTACAGGACTTAAGTGGCGGTCAACGGACGAAGGTCTTATTGGCTAAGCTCCTGTTAGAAAAGCCAGATATTTTGTTGCTGGATGAGCCTACCAACTATTTAGACGAACAGCATATTGAATGGCTCAAACGCTACCTCCAGGAATATGAAAATGCTTTTATCCTGATATCTCATGATATTTCCTTTCTAGATAGCGTTATTAACTTGATATATCATATGGAAAATCAAAACCTAGACCGTTACGTAGGAGATTATAGCAATTTTATGCAAATATATGATGCTAAAAAGCAGCAGCTAGAGTCTGCCTATAAGAGGCAACAGCAAGAAATTGAGGACTTAAAGGACTTTGTGGCCCGCAATAAGGCCAGAGTTTCTACCCGAAACATGGCCATGTCCCGTCAGAAAAAGCTTGATAAAATGGAAATCATTGAGCTGCCTAAGGACAAGCCAAAGCCTGAGTTTAGATTTATGGAGGCTAGAACCTCAGGAAAGGTTATTTTTGAAACTAAGGACTTAATAATCGGCTATGATGAACCCTTGACTTGCCCTTTGAACTTACGGATGGAACGGGGACAAAAAATTGCCCTAATGGGGGCCAACGGCCTAGGTAAAACTACCTTGCTAAAAAGTATTCTTGGGCAAATTAAGCCTTTCTCCGGCAGTGTTCAACTAGGGGAATATATCTATATGGGCTATTTCGAGCAGGAAATTAGAGAAGCCAACCACAAAACCTGTATCGATGAGGTATGGCAGGACCTACCCTCTTATGACCAGCGGGAGGTAAGAGCTGCTTTGGCTAAATGCGGCTTGACAACTAAGCATATTGAGAGCAAGGTAATGGTGTTAAGTGGTGGGGAGCAGGCTAAGGTGCGGCTTTGTAAGCTGATTAATAAAGAAACTAACGTGTTGATTTTAGATGAGCCTACTAACCATTTAGATGTTGATGCTAAAGAAGAACTAAAGCGGGCTTTGAGGGC